>NZ_JANFAK020000051.1 GCF_024721315.2 Streptomyces sp. Isolate_45 | reverse complement strand
TGCCCGGTCACCGGACCGGATCCCTCCGCCAGCGCCCGCGCCGCCTCGTCACCGCTACGGGCCACCACCGCGGCACGGTACTCGTGCTGCCTCCGCCCCGTCTGTAGGCTGTACGCCACGTCCGGGAGGGTATGCGTACTACGTCCCGCCAGGTGTTCTGTCAGGCGCGCCCGCTGGCCGGACAGCGAAGCCGCCGTCTTGCCCGAGGTGATGAGGACCTCCCACGCGGGTTCGGCGCCGGAATCCTCCCGGCCGGGAACTTCCACCACGGGGGGCTGCTCAAGGATCACATGCGCGTTGGTGCCACCCATGCCGAAGGAGCTCACCCCGGCCCGCCGTGGTGACGGGCCGGACCAGTCACGCAGCTCCGAGTTCACGAAGAACGGGCTCGACGCGAAGTCGATCTCCGGATTGGGCGTCCGGTAATGCAGACTCGGCGGAATCAGCCCACGTTCCACACACAGAACTGCCTTGATGAACCCCGCGACCCCCGCGGCGGTATCGAGATGCCCCACGTTCGTCTTCACCGAACCGAGCGCACAGAACCCACGCTTCGACGTCGACGCACCGAACGCCTGGCTCAGGGCGGCGATCTCGATGGGATCACCGAGCGGTGTCCCCGTCCCGTGTGCCTCGACATAGCCGATCGACTCGGCGGCGACCCCCGCCACCTGCTGCGCCTCATAGATGACGCTCGCCTGCCCCGTCACACTGGGCGCGGTGAAACCGACCTTGTCCGCACCGTCGTTGTTGACCGCCGAACCACGGATCACCGCACGGATCGTGTCCCCGTCACGGACCGCGTCGGCCAGCCGCTTCAGCACCACGAGTCCGACGCCACTGCCGCCGACGGTACCGCGCGCTTCCGCGTCGAACGTTCGGCAATGGCCGTCGGGGGAGAAGATGCCCCCCTCCTGATACTGGTAGCCGCCGCGCTGAAGGACGTTGATCGTCGCCCCACCCGCGAGTGCCACGTCGCATTCGAACTCGAAGAGACTCTTGCACGCCTGATGGACCGAGACGAGCGACGTCGAGCAGGCAGTGCCGATCGTCATGCTGGGTCCGGTCAGGTCCAGGCGATGGGAGATCTGGGTGGCGGCGAAGTCCTTGTCGTTGAACAGTGAGATCTGGCGCGCGAACGAGGCCATCAGATCGGTTCGTGGCAGCAGGTGGTGGAGGAAGTATCCGCTGCGCCCGATACCGAGGAACACGCCGATCGTGTCCTCGATCTCCGCCGGGTCGCAGCCCGCATCCTCGAGGGCCTCGACGGCCACTTCGAGGAGGAACCGCTGCTGCGGATCCATGATCTCCGCTTCGCGTGGCGTATAGCCGAAATACGCGGCGTCGAACTCCTCGATCCGTTCAAGAATTCCGCCCGAGTTCACGAGTGCCGGATCCGCCAGGATCGCGGGGTTACCGTGTGCGGCGATGACGTCGTCGTCGCTGAGGCGAACGATCGACTCTGTTCCCCGGACGAGGTTCTGCCAGAATTCCTCGGCGTTCGCGGCTCCGGGGGCACGCAGTCCGATCCCTACAACGGCGATGCTTCGATCGTCGGTCACTGCTTGTCTCCAGTTCGTGCTGCGCCCATTGCAGCGCGGCGCCTTTCGAGTCGGCCCTGGACACCGGCGAAAGCCGGCTTGTCCTCGCTCCCGGATATATGCCGGGCCAGAGAGGCGATCGTGGGATATCTGTACAGATCGGTCATGGTGACCCGGTTCGGGTAGGCGGCCTTCAACTGACCGAAGACTCGTGCCAGGAGGATCGAATCGCCTCCGAGGTCGAAGAACCCGTCGTCGGCTCCCGGGCGGGAGACACCGAGTACCGCCTCCCAGATCGCGGCGATCGCCTTCTCGGTTTCGGCCGACGGAGCCCTGTAGGCGCGCTGTGCCCGCGCCGGTTCCGGAGAGGGGAGCGCGGCCCAGTCGACCTTTCCATTGGGTGTCAAGGGTATGGTGCCCAGTTCGACGAACCCGGCAGGAACCATGTACTCGGGGAGCGTCGCCCGGACCGCTGCCACCGCCTCTGCCCGATCGATACCGTGGCCGGCTTCTGCGACGACGTACGCCACGAGGCGCTTCGTGCCCATCCGGTCCTCGCGTACGACGGTCACCGCGGCACGGACACCATTGAGCTTCCTGAGTGCCACGTCGATCTCTCCAAGCTCGATACGGAAGCCGCGCAGTTTCACCTGGCGGTCGTTCCGCCCCAAATATTCGAGTTCGCCGTGCGGGAGCCACCGAGCCAGGTCCCCGGTACGGAAGAGACGGGCTCCGGGGCGTTTACCGAATGGATCCGGAACGAACCGCTCGGCCGTCAACGACGGCCGACGGTGGTAGCCCTGCGCAACGCCTTCACCCCCGAGGTAGAGCTCTCCCGCGACCCCCGTCGGGACGGGGATCATCGAGCGGTCGAGCACGTACGCCTGGGTGTTCGCGATGGGGCGCCCGATGAGGGGCTTCGTGCCGTCCTCGGCGACGAGGGCGAATGTCGAGTACACGGTGTCCTCGGAAGGCCCGTACAGGTTGTGAACCTTGCGTATGCCGTCGCGCGCGTAGAGCCGGTCGACGAGATCGCGGGGCACCGGCTCTCCTCCGAGGTTGACCACGCGCAGGCGGTCCGGCAGCTCACCCAGGCGCAGAAGGGCGTCCATCGCGGAGGGGACGGTGTTCACCAGCGTCACGCTGTGGCGGGCGGGCAGGGACGGCAGGAGGAGCGCGTTCCCCGCGAGTATGACGGTGGCTCCGGTCGTGAGCGGCAGGAAGAGCTCGAATACGGAGAGGTCGAAGCAGATCGATGTCGAAGCCAGCGTTCCCTCGAGCTCGGCGGGGGAGAATACCTCCCGCGCCCAGGCGAGGAATTCCCCGACATTGCGATGCGTGACCTTCACGCCCTTCGGCGTGCCGGTCGAACCCGACGTGTAGATCACGATGGCCACGGACTGCTCGTGCAGGGCCGTGCAACCTGCCGGGGCCCCGGCCTCGGCGGGGGATTCCCGGTCGGCCTCCTCATCGACCATCAGCAGCCGGGCCGACGAGCGGGAGAGAGCCTGGCGCGTGGAGGCCTGGGCCAGCACCACGGTGGGTGCCGCGTCGGCCAGGATCTGGTCGACGCGTGCCGCCGGGTACGTGGGATCGAGCGGGACGTACGCCGCTCCCACCTTCCAGATCGCCAATAGTGCTGCGGGGAGATGGGCGTCACGGTCGAGGCACACTCCCACGAACGCTCCGGGGGTCACCCCCGCCGCACGGAGCCGCCGTGCGAATCCGTTGGCGACCGAGTCGAGCGCCGCGTAACTGAACTGCACGTCCCCCGCGATGAGGGCCGTCGCATCCGGTGTCGCCGCCACCTGCGCCTCGAACAACTGGTGCACGGCCGGCTGTACGCGTTCGTCGGTCGTCGGTCCGTTCCAGTCGGCCAGCAAACGCTGCCGCTCCAGCTCGCCCACGATCGGCAGCGTGCCGATCGTGCCCTGCGCGTCGGCCAGTCCGGTGAGCAGGACCTGGTAGTGCTCCAGCATCCGCTCGACGGCAGCGGGGTCGAACCGGTCCTCGTCGAAGGCGACCTGGATGGACATCTGTTCGCCGGGCGCGACCACCAGCGTGAGTGGGAAGCTCGTCTGCTCCGACATACGGACCGATTCGACGCGTATCCCTGCGCCAGGGGCGTCGAGTGCCGCCCCCAAGGGAAAGTTCTCGAACACCACGAGTGACTCGAACAGCGGCACATCGCCCTGCACGTCCGTCCAGCGCCGGATCTCCGAGAGAGGCGAGTAGCCGTACTCCTCGCGCTCGACCTGTTCCATCTGGAGCTTACGGAGCCAGTCGGCGGCACGCGCCTCGTCGTCGACAATGACTCGCACCGGAAGCGTGTTGAGGACGCACCCGACCATCGACTCCACACCGTCGATGGATGGCGGACGCCCTGACGTCACCATCCCGAGGAGGACGTCGCGTTCGCCCCCGTAGCGTCGGAGGAGGACAGCCCAAGCTCCCTGTACCAGAGTGCTGAGCGTGATCCGCTCACGCCGCGCGGCGCCCTGGAGGGCCGCCGTGGTCTCCCGCGAGAGCAGCACACGCCGCCTTTCGATCCGGCCGGGCTCCCGGTGGCCGGCCGTCGGTCGGTCGACTCCCAACGAAGTCGGGCCGCGCACTCCGGCGAGCGACCGGCGCCAGTAGTCCTCGGCCTTGGCGGCATCCTGCGCGCGCAGCCACGCTATGTACTCGCGGAACTCCGTGACCGGCCCGAGCGCTGCCGATCCGCCTTCCACCAGGGCCCGGTAACAGCGCATGATCTCGCCCATCACAACCGGCATCGACCAGCCGTCGGAAATCGCGTGATGGCGCGTCCATAGAAACCGGTGCCGGTCCTCCGAGAGGCGCACCAGGAAGCAGCGCATCAGAGGGGCGCGGGACAGCTCGAAGTCCTGCCCGCGGTCCTCCGCCATGAAGGCGTCGAACCGGGTCTCCTGCTCATCGGCCGGCAGGCCGCTCCAGTCCTCCTCGCTCCAGGGAAGGCTCACCCGCCGGCGTACGACCTGCAGCGGCCGGCTCTGGTCGAGACGCATGAACAGAGTGCGATGGGCCGCATGACGCGCCGTCACTTCGTCCCAGGTCGCTCGGAACGCATGCGCATCGAGGGGCCCGCAGACATCGAATGCCAGCTGTACGACGTAGACACCGCTGTTAGGGGTGAGCTGTGACTTGAGCAGCATCGCGTGCTGTAGCGGCGACAGCGGATAGATCGCCTCGATGTCGTTCGTCTTGTTCATTGCGTCAGTCAGTCCTAGCTCTCGAGGTCCTCAAGAAGGTCATCGAGCTCATCCTGGGTCAGGTCGATGTCCGGGAATGCGGTCGGATCGAGCCGCAGGCGGCCCGCTCGGCAGTCGTCGAGAACTCGTCGCACCGAGGCGGTGAACCGGTCGGCCAGTGCCTCGATCGTTCCCGTGTCGTGCACCGACTCGCCAAAGGTGAAGTCGACGCGGAGCCCGCCGTCCGCCACGATCCCGTTGATGTTCAGCAGGTGCCTGCGCCGTTGTGCCCCGCCGTGCGACGCGCCGACAGAGTCGGTGGACAGCGTGAACAGAGAGTCCGGCAGTCGTGAGGCGTCGGCTTGCCCGAGGTAGTTGAAGACGATCTCCGCCTCGCTCCCGCGACCCAGGCGTGCGCGGGTTGACTCATCGGCCGCCAGATGGCGCAACAGACCGAACCCGACCCCGCGGCGCGGGATGCTCCTCACCTGCTCCTTCACGGCCCGCAGGCCGTTGTCCCCGGCCACGTCGAGGCGCAGCGGATACATCGAGGTGAACCAGCCCACGGTTCGCGAGATGTCCACGTCCTCGAAGAGCTCCTCGCGGCCGTGGCCCTCCACGTCGACGAGCAGCGCGCTGGAGCCGGTCCATGGCGCGCACGCCTCGGCCAACGCATACAGCAGCACCTCGTGAACATCGGTCCTGTGTACGGCGGGTACGTCGCGCAGCAGCGTCGTCGTGTCGTCGGCGGAGAGCTCCGCGGTGACCGTCCGCGCCATCGCCTCTGTGTTCTCCCCGTCGTGCTCGCGCGGCAGCGGCGGCGTCGCCCACTCGACCTGGTTCGCCCAGTATTCGAGCTCGGCTTGCGTCTCGTCGTCGGCAGCGTGTGCTTGGAGCCTCGCGACCCATTCCTGGTACGAGGTCGTCTTCAGTGGCAGCAGGACGGAGCGTCCTTCACGCAGCGCCTCGTAGGACGTCTGTAGGTCCTCCATGAGGATGCGCCACGAGATGCCGTCGACAACAGTGTGGTGGATGACGGTGTAGAGCTGGTCCTGGCGCCGGCCGCCGTAGTCGATGCAGACCATACGGATCAATGGCCCCTGTTCCAGATCCAGATCACTCTGGGTGTGCGCCTGCATGGCGGCGATCGCCTCGGCCCAGGACGACGGCGGCTCATTCGTGAGGTCGAGGCGGCCGACCGGTACGGCCCGGTCCTCTGGTGCGCTCGTCCACTGGCGTACGCCGGCCCCGTCGCGAACGAAGCGGTTGCGGAGGGCGTCGTGGTGGTGCACAAGGGCATCACGCGCCTGTGCGAGGAGGCTGAGGTCCAGGCGTCCCGAAGTGACGTCGACCAGCACGGCTTGGTTGTAGTGGTGGGCGTCGGCGAGCTCTTGCTCGAAGAACCAGCGTTGTATGGGGGCCAGCCCGGTCTCGCCCCGCACCAGGCCCTGATCCGCCCGCGTTCCGGTGCCCTCCTTGACGACCCGGGCCAGCTCGGAGAGCGTCTGGTGCCGGAAGAGGTCACGGGCGGAGAGGACGATCCCGGCGTTCCTCGCGCGCGAGACCATTTGGATGGCAATGATCGAATCGCCGCCGAGCTCGAAGAAGTTGTCGTTCGCGCCGACCCTGGGCAGGCGTAGCAGCTCGCTCCAGATCTGTGCGAGCCGCGCCTCGACGGGTGTCCGGGGTGCGAGGAAGGCGGCTGCTGGCCGCTGCTCGGTGTGGGGTTCCGGCAGCGCCTTGCGGTCCACCTTTCCGCTGGGCAGCAGCGGCATCACGGCCAGCTCTACGAACAGGGCGGGGATCATGTAGCGCGGCAGCCGCCCCTCCAGGTGCGTGCGTACGCGGGCCGGGTCGAAGCCGTCCGCCGTGACCACGTACCCGAGAAGCCGCTTGCCGCCGCGTCCGTCATCGTCGGCCACGACCACGGAGGTCGTCACGCCGGGCGCGTCCGCGAGTACGGACTCCACTTCGCCGAGTTCCACCCGGAAGCCGTGCACCTTGACCTGGTGGTCCCGCCGGCCGATGAACTCCAGTCGTCCGTCGGGCAGGTACCGGACGATGTCGCCCGTGCGGTACATGCGTGCCGCGGGGTCCGCCGCGAACGGGTCGGTGACGAACCGTTCGGCGGTGAGCTCGGGTTGGTGCAGGTAGCCCAGGGCGACACCGTCACCCGCGATGCACAGCTCGCCGGGTACCCCGACCGGAACCGGGTTCAGCCGCCCGTCCAGGACGTGGGCGCGTGTGTTGGAGAGCGGACGTCCGATCGAGTTGTCGGCGCCGTTCACCACATGGCTGGTGGACCAGATCGTCGCCTCGGTCGGACCGTAGACGTTGAGCACACGGCCGCGAACGCTCTCGGAGAGCGTGGCGGCCAGCGCGGGCGGCAAGGCCTCTCCGCCGACGAGCATCCAGTCGAGGCCGCTCAAGGACCGTCGTGCCTCGTCGTCGGACACCATCAGCGCGGCCAGTGACGGCGTGCACTGGAGATGCGTCACCCCGTGCTGCTCGATGAGCCCGGCCATGTCCTGGCGCGGCTCGTGCGCGGGGAGGCGTGTCACCAGCCGGCGCAGGGCATCGAGGTGCTCGAAGCTCGCCAGCACCTCGTCCGTGTCGACCCCGAAATCGACGAGGCAGGCAATTTCGTCCACTCCGCTCTCACGGAGCCGGTCCACGAAAGTCGCGCACTGTTCCGGTGTACCGAAGAGCCCGCTGCTGTCGTAGTAGCGGTCGAAGGCGTGATCGAGGAGTGCGTCGAGGTCGCCCGCGTCGAAGTCATCGAGTTCGAGCCCTCGCGAGCGCGCGATGGGACGGACGAGATCGACGGACTCGCGGAGGTAGTTCTTGAACGGCTCGCGCACCGTCCGCCGGACGAAGTCCTCGTCGTCCGATACGAACGTGTGCAGCATCAGCGTGACATGACCCTCGCCGGCATGTCCGGCCTCGGTCCAGGCCGCGCGGTAGACCTCGATCACCCGCGCCAGGTCCTCGGCCGACTGCCCGAGGAGGTGCGTCAGCAGATTGGCGCCGATGGCACCGGCACGACGGCACGTCTCCGGATTGCCCGCCGCCGTGATCCAGACCGGGAGTTCCGGCTGTACCGGCCGCGGCAACGTGCGCACCTCGATCTCCTCGCCGGTGCCGGAGGTCGTGCGAACCGCCTCGCCGCGCCACAGCCTGCGCACCGTGTCGAGATCGCGGAACATGACTTCTTTGCGGTCGGCGAAGTTCTCGGGAGCGAGGGCGAAGTCGTGCGGCTGCCAGCCGGCGGCGATCGAAAGCCCCACGCGCCCGTTGGACAGGTTGTCGATCATCGCCCAGTCTTCGGCGACGCGGATGGGATGGTGCAGCGGGAGTACCAGGCTTCCGGTGCGGATTCCGATCCGCCGGGTGCAGGCGGCGAGGGCGGCCGCGGTGATTCCGGGGTTCGGGTAAAGCCCGCCGAACGTTCCGAAGTGGCGCTCCGGGGTCCACACCGCAGCGAAGCCGTGCTCGTCGGCCCAGCGTGCGCCTTCGAGGAGCAACCGGTACTTGTCGGTTTCGCGCTCACCGGCGTCGCTCGCGAAGTAGAACAGGCTGAGGTCGACGGACCGGCCGGACTCGGCTGTGCGGGCCTCGCTCAGCACCAGGTCCTCACCGGCCAGGACGACCTTGAAGCCACGCGTGAGCGACCACAGCAGTTCGAGCACCGAGATGTCGAAGGTGTAGTGCGTCAGCGCGAGCCAGGTGCCGGGTGTGGAAGCGCCGAAGCGCTGGTCCATGGCGGAGAAGAAGCCGGCCAGGTTCTGCTGGGCGACCATGACCCCCTTCGGGCGGCCGGTGGACCCCGACGTGTAGATCACGTACGCGCGGTGCTCGGGGCGGACCGTACGGACGGTCGGGGGCGCGTCGGTGGACGCGGATGTCCTCGGGTCGATGAGCTCGGCGCCCTCAGGGAGCTCCGCCGCACGGATACCCGGGGCGACCACGAACCCCAGCCGCGCGTCCTCGATCACGTACGCGATCCGGGCCGGGGGAGCTTCGGGGTCCAACGGGACGTACGCGCCACCCGCCTTGAGCACGGCGAGCATGGCCACCACCATCTCGACCGAACGTTCCAGCCAGATGCCGACGAGCACGTCCTCGGCAACGCCCCGTGCCCGTAGGACCCGTGCCAGCCGGTCTGCCTCCCGATCGAGTTCGTCGTAGGTGAGGGAGCGGTTTCCGAACACCAGCGCCGTGGCATCGGGATCGGACCGCACACGTGCCTCGAAAGCGTCGGCCACGAACGGCCCGTCGCCGGGAACCGCGTACTCCCGGTTCCACTCCGAGAGGAGGTTGTCCCGTTCCGGCTCGGTCAGAAGGCCGAACTCGCCGATGCAGGTGTCCGGCTCGCGGACGATCGCGCGCACCAGCTCAGTGAAGTGGCCGGCCAGCCGCTCCATCGTGGCCTCGTCGAAGAGATCGGTGCGGTACTCGATGCGCCCCACCAGTCCCTCGTCGTTCTCGACCAGGTCGATGGTGAGGTCGTACTTCGCGAAGGCCCCCGGCAGGGGCAGCGGCTCGATTCCGAGGCCGTCCATGTCCAGGCCGTCGCCCGGCGCGTTCTGGTACACGAAGAGGGCCTGGAAGAGCGGGGTGTGCCCGGGGTCACGCGGTGGGTTCAATGCCTCGACGAGGCGTTCGAAGGGCAGGTCCTGATGCGTCTGCGCGGCCAGGGTCACCTCGCGCACCCGGCCCAGCAGCTCGGAGAACGATGGATCGCCGGACAGGTCGGTCCGGATCACCAGCGTGTTGAAGAAGCACCCGATGAGGTCCTCGACCTCGGCTCGCGTCCGGTTCGCGACGGGAGTGCCGACGACGATGTCCTCCTGGCCCGTGTAGCGCGAGAGCAGGACGTTGAACGCGGCGAGCAACGCCATGAACATCGTCGACTGCTGCTCGCCGGAGAGGGCCCGCAGCGCGGCCGCGGTGTCGGGGTCGATGACGAGCGGGAGGGTCGCTCCCCCCATCCCCTGAACGGCGGTCCGCGGGTGGTCGGTCGGGAGTTGCAGCAGTGCGGGCATGCCGCGCAGATGCTCCGTCCAGTACTCCAGCTGAGGCCGGATCTCGTCGGCTTCGAGCCGGTGGTTCTGCCAGGAGGCGAAGTCGGAGTACTGGATCGCCAGGGGTGCCAGGGGGGACCCCTGTCCCGCGCGGAACGCCGTGTACAGCGTCACGACCTCCCGCCACAGCACGGCAGTCGACCAGCCGTCCGAGACGATGTGGTGCAGGCATAGGAGCAGGACGTGCTCCTCGGGCGTGACGCGCAGGATCTCGGCCCGGAACAGCTCGTCGTGCTCAAGGTCGAAGGTGCGCGCGGCGAAGTCCTTCGCCCTGGACAACACGGCCGGGGCGGAAACGTCCACCACCGGGACTTCGGTGGAGGAGGCCGTGCGCACGACCTGCAGGGGAACGCCGTTCACGGGCACGAAGTTGGTGCGGAGCGCCTCGTGGCGGCGGACCACCTCGCTCAGCGCCCGAACGAGGGGATCGATCTCCAGGGCGCCTCTGATGCGAATGGCCGCGGGGATGTTGTAGGACGCGTTGGCGCCGTCGACCTGCGAGAGCACCCAGAGGCGCCGCTGAGCGTAGGACAGGGGCAGCGGTCCGGTGCGCTCGATCGACATGATCGCGTCGTTGTCCGCGGCGTTCCCAGCCGTTTGTTCGCGGTCGATCAGTTTGGCCAGCTCCGCCACGGTGGGGGCGTCGAACAGGCTGCTGACCTGGAGCCCCACTCCGGTCGCCGCCCGTACTCTGGCGACGACACGGGTGGCGCCCAAGGAATTGCCGCCGAGCGTCTGGAAGAAGTCGTCGTGCGCGCCGACCTTCTCGCAGCCGAGGATGTCTTCCCAGAGCCCCGCGAGCAGGGTCTCCGTCTCCGTGCGCGGTGCGACGTAGCTCTCCGCCCTGGCCGCGTCGGGGTCCGGCACCGGTAGCGCCCGCCGGTCCACCTTCCCGTTGGGGGTCAGCGGCAGTGCCGGCAGGGTGACGATGGCTGCGGGGATCATGTAGTCGGGCAGGTGCGCACGTAGCTGCTCGCCGAGTTCGGCGGTCTGCAGGTGGGTGCCACGGCGCGCGACGACGTACGCGGCGAGGTAGGGGTCGGCGTCCTCGGAACGCACGACGGCCACGGCGTCGCTGACCCGCTCACTGCGCAGGAGCACCGTCTCGATCTCGCGGAGCTCCACCCGGTGCCCGCGGATCTTCACCTGCTGGTCGGCACGGCCCAGGAACACAAAGGTGCCGTCCGGCCGTTGCCGGACCACATCTCCCGAGCGGTACATGACCGCGCCCTGCTCGCCCGAGAAGGGATCGGGAAGGAAACGCTCGGCCGTCGCGCCCGGCCGCCCCCAGTAGCCACGTGCGAGGCCCCGGCCACCGATGTACAGCTCGCCAGGGGCTCCTTCCAGCACCGGACGCAGCTCCGCGTCCAGGAGGTAGGTGCGGTAGTTCGGCAGGGGACGGCCAATGGGGACGGGCCCGCTCACCGCGTCGGGCATGGCGAGGGCCAGGGCGCCGACGGCCGTCTCGGTCGGCCCGTAGTGGTTGAGGATCCGGAGGCCGGGACGCAGCCGCCGCACCTCCTGGGCCAGGGATGCGGGCAGCTCCTCACCACCGAGCACGAGACAGGTGGTGGGAAGCAGTTCGGGACCCTCTGCGGAGTCCAGCAGTGCTGCGAGGTGCGAGGGAACGATCTTCAACATGTCGACGGGCTGCTCGCGGAACCGGCGGACGAGGGCCTCGGCCGACAGGACTTCGTCCGGCGCGGCGAGGAAGAGCGACCGCCCGGTGCACAGGGCGCCGAACACCGCGGTGTGCCCGAGGTCGGCAGCCGTGGTCGCCAGGGTGCCGAGTACGGCGTCCTCCGGCAGTTGGAGCTCGGGCAGGATGCCTTCGGCGTAGGCGCGGATCGCGCGGTGCGGTACGCCGACGGCCTTGGGGCGACCGGTCGAGCCAGAGGTGAAGATGAGGTAGGCGAGGTGCTCCGGCTGCACGGCGACGACGGGCGGGGTGTCCGGCAGCGAGTCGAGCTCCGGGGCGTCGTCCAGGTCGATCACCGGTATGCCTCCCGCTCCTTCGCGAGAGGTCAGACCGCGGTGCGTGACGATCACAGCCGGGCGGGTGTCCTCGACCATCTGGGCGAGGCGGACGGCCGGTACGGACGGGTCGAGGGGGACGAAGGCGCCCCCCGCCTTGAGCACGGCGAGCAGGGCGATGACGTACTCGACGGAACGCTCGAGCATCAGCCCGACGGGCACGTCGGGGCCTGCTCCCCGCGCGCTCAGGGCGTGCGCCAGCCGGTTCGAGCTCCGCTCGACCTCGGCGTACGTCAGGCGCTCGCCCCCGCACACGACGGCGAGGGCGTCGGGCAGGGCGGCGGCCCACCGCTCGAAGCAGGTGTGTACGAGCTGGTCGTCCGCGGGCGGCCGGCGCTCACCGGCACCGTGTGCCAGCACTCGCGCGGTCTCCTCACCGTCGGCGAGCCCGAGGTCGCCGACGGGCGCTCCGGGATCGGCAACGATCGCGCGGACGACGGAAGCCAACTGGTCGGCGATCCGCGCCGCCTGCCGTGCCGACACCTGTCCGGTTCGGTGGATGATGCTCAGGGCCGGCTCGCCCTGTGCTCCGTGCGCCACATCGAGGTGGAGGGACGAGCCCACCGGTGGTACGCGGAGCCCCACCAAGGCCACGCGCAGGTCACCGAGGTGTACCTCTCCTGGCATCTCGGTGCAGGCGAAGGAGAAGGGGACCGGCTTGGTGGCCCTGGCCCCGTCGAAGGAGAACTGGTCCGCAGGTGCCTCGGCCTGCGCCCTGTCGAGCTCCTTGACGAGGGCCTCGAAGGGCAGCTCCGGATCCATCAGGGTGAGGAACGGGACGGGGCCCTCGAAGGTCCCGACCACGTACTCCAGTTCGTCCAGACCGCGGGACGTCGGCAGGACCGCCGTCACGATCCGGTCGTCGCCTGTGAGCCGCCACAGCAGCACCTGCCAGGCTCCGAGCAGCAGCGAGGGCACCGACCGTCGCAGCTGCGCCGCCGCCTGCGCCAATGCTGCGGCCTGACTCCCGTCGAGCGGGACCCGCACCACACCGCTGCCGGTGTCCGTGCCGGTCTCGAAGGGCAGGCGCATCTCATGGGCGGCGGGCAGCTCGCGCTCTAGCCAGGTGTCCATCTGGGCCCGTGCCTCGTCGCCGGCGACCTGCTCGTGCAGCCACTCCGCCGCGTCCAGGTACTGCAATGACACCTCGTCCTGCGCCTGCCCGCCGAGCGCGGCGGCGAAGTCTTCGAAGACCACGGCGAAGGACCGGCGGTCGACGAACATCCCGGAGGCCGTCAGAACAAGGACGGACCGGCCGGAGCCCAGCATGAGCCGTGCTCGGAGCGGTTCGGCGTACCCCCCGGCCGTGGCCGGACGATGCGCATCCTCGTCGGCCGCCCGACGGACCGCTTCGGCCGCGTCGGCCGCCCCGTCCGGAAGGACATCGTCGATCCAGTCCGGCCCGGCGGGGCCGTCCACCGTTTGGAGGGGTGCTGCCAGTCCGGACACCGGCACCAGAGCTGATCGCAACGATTCATGACGTTCCATCACAGCCCGCACGGCGCGCAAGACCTCGGACCGTCGCACCGGTCCCTCCAGCGCGATACGGCACTGTGCGCGGCGCTCGGCGGCATGCGACCACGCATGGGCCTGCTGGGGCGACAGCCGGAAGCCGGAAGTCGGCGTAGGTTCGAGATCGGCGTCGTTCATCGTATTGCGACTCTCCATAGGTGTCAGCTGACAAGGCGGGCGGTATCAGCTGTTTTCTGCGACCGGTTGCGGAGAGCTCATGTCTCCGAGCGCCACCACGATCTTGCGCGGTCCGACGAACGGACGGCGAGCGTGGGCGACGAGCATGTTGTCGATGACCAGCACATCGCCCTCCTGCCAAGGGAATGCGAGCGATTCCCGGTCCATCAATGCCCGGATTTCATCGACCACGGCGTCCTCGATCACTGATCCGTCACCCCAGTAGACGTTGCGCGGCATGCCCGCTTCGCCGTAGAGGTCAACGAGTGACTGGCGGGTCTCGGAGTCGAGGCAGGAGACGTGGTGCAGTGCCAGTTGGTTGAAGAAGACCATTTCCCCGGTACGCGGGTGCGGCAGGACCCCGTCGGCCACCCGCCAGGTCTTCAGCGTGCCGTCGGGGCTCCACTCGAATCCCATTCCGGCCTCGGCACACTTGCGTTCCACCTCGGCCGGGTCGTCGGTGCCGTAGAAACGAGACCAGCTCACGTCGACCGATTCGATGAAGTTCCGGACGTAGCGCAGCTTCTTCTTCTCGAACTGCTCGACCAGCTCCGGGCGAAGCTCGGCGTATACCTTGCGGCAGTCGACGATCGGCGTCTCGCCTCCCTCCTGCGGTGCCACGATGCACGAGAAGAACTGCCTCATGGGCCAGGTGTGCAGGTGCGAGCTCTCGTTGTGGAAGAGGATCGACTGGTCCTCCGGGTACGGGGTCGACTTATAGATCTGGTCGGACTCCCCCTCACGAGGAAGGTCCCCGTACTCCCGGAAGAGTGTCGGGCAGATCGCGCCCGCGGCCTCCTCGAACTCGGCCACCGAGCTGGAGTGGAAGCCTCGAAGCAGCAGCGCCCCGTGACGGTGGAGGTGCGACTCCACGAGGTCCCGGTTCGCCCTGAGCCAGCCGGGCAGGTCAACGCCTTCACCCGTCGGCTCCAGGACGAGCGGCGTCTCCGGCAGGCCGGGCAGGAAGCCCGTCTTCACCGGATTGATGTCCGTGATCTCCACCGAGCGCCGCTTCGCGGTGCGCAGTGACTGGAGCCTCGTAGTCTTGGAATTCTCCACGGTCATGTTCCTCAACCTCACCTCGTCGTCCGTCTCCATCCGCAGCGATCCAATGCGCTCCTCCGGCGTTTCCGCCGCACTCGTCAGAAGCTGGACGAGATGCGCCGACAAGCGCTCGACGGTGGAGGCGTCGAAAAGTGCCGCGTTGTAGATGAACGTTCCTACGATTCCCTGTTCCTGTTCTTCCATGAACAGCGTCAGGTCGAATTTCGTGTGCAGTGAATCGACTTCGATCGTGTGCGCCGCAATTCCGGGAAGCTCAAGCGTGATGTTCAGCTTCTGTAGCAGGAAGAGGACCTGGAACAGCGGCGTATGGCCCGGATTCCGTCCCTGTCGCATTTCGTCGACGAGAGTCAGGAACGGCAGGTCTTGATGCGCGTAGGCATCGACGGACGTCGCCCGTACGCGTTCGAGAAGCTCCGTAAAGGTCGGGTTCCCCGCCAGGTCCGTACGCAGCACGAGGTTGTTCACGAACATGCCGATCATCTGCTCGAAGACGGCGCGCGTGCGGTTCGCGTTGGTCGTTCCCACGGCGATGTCGGTCGTGCCGGCATGGCGTGAGAGGAGCACGTTGAACGAGGCGAGCAGCACCATGAACAACGTCGCACCCTCGTTCCGGCCGAGCGCGTCGAGCCGCGCCGACAGCTCCGGGGGGACGACGAAGCGGTGTACGGCATTACGTATGTTCTGCCGGTCGGGCCGCGGCCGGTCCGTCGGCAGTTCGAGCAGCGGAGGTAGCCCCGCGAGCTTGCGCTTCCAGTAGCGGAGTTGCTCGTCGAAGACCTCGCCGTCGAGCCAGTGCCGTTGCCACTGCGCGAAGTCCGCGTACTGGTGCTCCAGCGGCGGCAAGGGGGACCGCTCGTCCCGCGCGAACGACGAGTACAACGTGACCAGCTCATGAATCAGTACGCCGAGCGACCACCCGTCGGAGACGATGTGGTGGATGTTGACGAGGAGCACATGGTCCTCGTCGTCGATCCGCAGCAGTGCCACCCGGATGAGTGGACCGGTCTCCAGGTCGAAAACACTGCGCGCATGTTCCTGGGCCAGGTCCTGGATCTGGTCCTCGCGCACCTTGCGGACCGGCAGCTCCACGGTGAAGTCCTCGTGGACCCGCTGCACCGGAGTGCCATCCACCGAGTGGATGGTGGTGCGCAGCACTTCGTGCCGGCTGATCACCTCGTGCAGGCTGCGCCGCAGGCAGTCGATCTCCAACGCACCGACCAGGCGCACCGCGCCCGGAATGTTGTACATCGCGCTGGGCCCGTTGAACTGTTCGGCGAGCCAGAGAGACTGCTGGCCGAACGACAGCGGTAGCACGGCGTCCCGCGACACGCGCAGCAGAGGGACATCCGTGTGCGAGCCTCCACGCTTCGCCTCGCGCACCCTTCCCGCGAGCCCGGCGACCGTCGGCGCGTCGAACAGCGCCTTGACCGCGAGATCCACGGAGAACCTGCGGCGGACACGAGCGATCACCTGTGAGGCGAGGAGCGAGTCGCCCCCGAGACGGTGGAAGTCGTCGTGCCGACCGACAGCTTCTGTTCCGAAGAGCTGCCTGAAGATGGCGAGGAGTTCGGCCTCGACGTCCTCACCGGCCGGTGCTCCCCCTGCCCGGTGGGACCGGTGCAGCGCACGGCGGTGTTCGGCACGGACGGCGGACGCCGCAGCGGGGTGCTCCGAGGACACCACGATGACTCCGGTCCGGCCGAGGGCGCGTCCGACCGAGGACACGTCACCGTCGTCCGTCCAGTGGATCGAGGCGTTCTTGGTCCGCTGGGGCTGCGGGCCGGCGAGAGCGTCGAGGAACCCACCGATGGCGGCGGATGCCGGCGTGCCCTTCCCGCCACGGTCCTCCGCCGGGGACACGAACGCGACGTGCCGGACCCCGGCGGAGGCAGCGGCGCTTTCGATGGCCAGCGCGGCCTGCGCCTGGGCGGACACTTCAGTCCTGAGGTCCACCGGTGTCCACTCGGACGGGGCACCCCAGGCCGTCGGATCCACGGCGTGGACGATGCGGTCCACCCCGCCGAACCGTGCCTTGGCGAGGGCGATGACCTCGGCGAACTGCTCAGGGGAGGTCAGGTCCGCGGAGGTCAGGAGGACCTCGGCCCCGTGCTCTTCGAGCTCGCGGACCGTGTCGATCAGCGTCCGGCGGGCGTCGAGGATTTCCTCGGCCCTGCGCACCTGATAGGCGGTGAACTCCGGAGACTGGATGACCTCCGGCTGCTGCGCGAGCACGAGACCGTAGTCCGTCGAGGCTCGCGCGGCCGCTTGCTGGGGGAACGACACGACGTCCTCGAACGGCTGCTGACCCAGTACCCGGTCCCAGGTGTCGAGCGAGATCAGCGGTGAACGCGTCCTGACGTCCTCGTCCTCGAAGAACCACCATCCTTCGGCGAGGCCCCACAACATCTCGACCCACCGCAGCGACACGACCGCCTCAACGAGGCACAGCACGCCGCTCGGGGCGAGCAGCTCGCGCAGGTTCCGTGTTGTCGCGTCGATTCGCGGCGTCGCATGGACCACGTCGAAGCCGATGATGACGTCGAAGGAGTACGGGTCGAAGCCCTGGGCCTCGGGGTCCTTGGAAATGTCGAAGACCTGACAGTGCATCTCGGCGAACCCGTAGTCGGTGGCCGCCTGCCGGGCACGCCGGACGAAGGAGCTACCGAGATCGGTGAACGTGTACCGCACGTCCCGGCCCCGCAGCAGCGGGGCGACGAGGCGGGTCAACTGGCCGTTTCCGCCGCCGACTTCCAGGATCCGGAGTGGACGGCCCACCGTGGAGTCGGCCAGTCGGGCCAGCAGCCGGCCCAGGAGGGACGCGTAGACGCCGTAATTGCTCCCGCCCAGCAAGCCGCGGAAGGCGGTCTCCAGCCGCTTCGGGTCTCCGTCGGGGAAGAGCACACCGACGGCGTCGATGTCACCGCTCAGCGCCGCCGGGTAGTGGCGCACACAGTGTTCGAGGAACGTGATGGTGTCCTCGAAGCCGGGCAGTTGCTCCAGAGCGGAACGCGTGTCCGTGAAATCCGCGGCCCCTCGGTCGGCGAGGACCTCGATGCGATCTCCGTCGCGGCGGATGACCCCGTCCTCGCGGAGGACCTCCAGGAAGAAGTCGAGGAACTTGTCGAACTTGGGCAGGATCCGCATCCGGTCGGCGATCTCCGCACGCCGCTGGACGACTCCCGGGGTGAGATCGACACCCGCCGCGGTCAGCGCGTCGTACACGTACCCGCCGCAGAGCCGGTTCAGTGTCCGCTCGACGGAGCTCCGGTCCTGTCCCGAGTCCGCCGCGTCGGTCAGTTCCCGCTCGATCCGGCCGAGCCACGCGGCTTCGTCACGTATGGGGTCCTCGACGGCGCCACCCAGTCCGGCGGTGGCCTCGGCCAGAGCACGCCCCGGTCCGGTGGAACCGTCGAGCCAGTGGGACCACTCGGCACGGTCGGGTACCGGTTGCCGGCCGACGAGGGTGAGCCGCGACCGGTGCGTCTCCGCGAAGTGCCGGGCCAGACGTGCCGAAGTACCGGTGAACCCGTCGGTGACGATGAGGCTCGCCGTCTCTCGGACGGGATCGAGCGGACCCTCGGGCAGAGGACCGTACGTTTCCGTGTACCGGGCGTCCTCGCGATGGGCGACCACAGCATCGCCGAGTCCTGCCGCGACCTCCATGACGACGCTCTCGGCGGACGCCGACAGGTTTCCCTTGATGTCCAGGCAAGCGATGGCGAGTTCCGGGTGGTCGTCCGCGGCGGCCCGGCAGAAACCGCTCAGCGTGCTCTTGGCGACCGAAGGAAGGTCGCCGGCCACCACCGCGTGCAAGCGGTCCGACACCACGGCGAGCCGTATGGGAGCGTCGGTCACGCGCCCGGCAAGGGCGTGGACCCATGCCGCCGCCCTACCCAGACCGTCCCGCTGAACCGCGTCGAAGTCCTCGGCCTCTCCGGTCGCGCAGGTGAGTACGACGGAGCCTGGTAGCCGGTCCTGTTCCTCCAGCGCGTCGAGCAGACGGTCGATGTCCTCGGGGCGCGAGGGATCGATCACGTAGCCTTCATCGGATGCTGAGAAGGCCGCACCGCTACCGACCAGCACCACCGACTGGTCGGCCTCGACGAGCCGTTGGGCCAGGGCCCATCCGAAATCGTCCTCGTCCACTGCCAGCAGCCACGTGCCCCGTTCCCGGAGCGAGGCCTCCGCGACGGCACCGTCCAGCGAGGCAGTTCGCCAGCCGGGTGCGAAGTGGACCGGCTCCTGCAGGTCCCGTCCCGTGACGGGCGGAATCTCACCTGTGTGCGCGGCGAGCAGGGACCTCTTCGGATCCGCGTCGATCCAGTGGCGCTGCCGCTCGAACGGATATCCGGGCAGGGGAAGACGGTGACGCCGCTGACCTTCCCAGAACGCGTCCCACGCGACGGGGACGCCGGCGCAGTACAGGGAGCCAAGGGCCGCGAGGAGCGCCCCTTCGTCGCTCCTCGCGTCACTTCCGCCGCGCCCGGAGGTCACGATGCGCAGCGGATCGACCCCCGCACGGCGCACCATCGGGGTCAGTGTCCGCCCCGGACCCACTTCCAGGAACACGTGCTGCGGGTCCTCGGCGATGGTGCGCACGGCATCGGCGAACCGCACCGTGCCACGCATCTGGCGCGCCCAGTAGGAGGGATCGCAGATCTCTGACGGGTCGAGGACACGACCCGTCAGACACGACACGACGGGAATGGCCGGCAGGTTCCGCTCTACCTGGGCGACCCGGGCCTCGAAGGCCCGGGCCATGTCGTCGAGCATCGATGAGTGGAACGCGTGGGAGGTGCGCAGACGCCGGTACTCCACACCCTGCGCCGACAATCGCTGTTCCAGTGCCTCGATCGCCTGATGTGGGCCGGAGGCCACGCACTGCTGCGGGTCGTTGACCGCCGCGAGTGAGCAGTCACCCAGCAGCGGTGTGAGCGAAGGCTCGTCGAGGGAGATGGCGAGCATCGCTCCGGGCGGCAGATCGTTCATCGCCCGGGCCCGGTCGACGACCAGGTCCAGCGCGTCCTCCACCCGGAACACTCCGGCCAGCGTCGCGGCGACGTATTCGCCGAGGCTGTGCCCGAGCATGACGGAGGGCTCCACGCCCCAGTCCTGCCACACCCGGGCCATGGCGAGGGAGACGGTGAAGAGCGCCGGCTGGGTGAGCCAGGTCTCGTCGAGCCGCGCACGTTCACGTTCTCCGGTCGCGGCGGACGGATAGATCAGCTCGCGCAGGTCGACGCCGAGCCGCCCCATGGTGTGCTCGGCGCACCGGTCGACCTCTTGGCGAAACGCGTCCTCGCCCTCGTACAGGCCCGCGAGCATGCGCAGCTGCTGCGCGCCCTGCCCCGGGAAGATGAACGCGACCCGGGGCGCGTCGGTTTTCCGCTCCCCGGAGACAATGGTCTCAGGACGGGCGCCTTCGAGGGCGGAGATCGCCTGCGCCCGGCTGGCGCAAACGAACGCACGGCGGTGCGCATAGGCGCGGCGTCCGCTGCTCAGTGTGTACGCGAGGTCCGGCAGCGCCGTTTCCCCGGCCTCCTGGAACACCGTCACGAGATCGCGGGCAGCACGTTCCAGCGCTTCGGGAGAGCGGGCGGAGACAACGATCAGCTGCTCGTTGCGAGACTCTCCCGATGCCTCCCGGATGGGCGCCTCCTCCAGTATTACGTGCGCGTTCGTTCCGCCGATGCCGAACGAACTCACTCCCGCGCGGCGGGGGGTGTCGGAGGCCGGCCAGGGGCGGCGCAGGGTGTTGACGTAGAAGGGGCCGGCGTCGAAGTCGATCGCGGGATTCGGACGCTCGAAGTGCAGCGTGGGCGGAAGCTCCGCGTGGCGCAGCGTCTGGACGGCCTTGATCAGACCGCTTACCCCCGCGGCCACATCGAGGTGACCGACGTTGGTCTTGACCGAGCCGATCGCGCAGAACTGCCGCTGGTCGGTCTTCTCGCTGAACGCCCTGGTCAGTCCGGCGATCTCGATGGGATCGCCGATGACCGTGCCCGTACCGTGCGCCTCTACGTACCCGACCGTCTGGGCTGGAACCTCGGCGAAGGCAAGTGCGTCGGCGATGACAGCGGCCTGGCCGGTGGCGCTGGGGGCGGTGAATCCCGCCTTGGAAGCCCCGTCGTTGTTCACGGATGAACCACGGATTACGGCCCATATGTGGTCGCCGTCGGCGCGCGCGTCCTCGAGGCGCTTGAGCAGGACGAGGCCCACCCCGCTGCCGAAGACCGTCCCCCCCGCACGCGCGTCGAACGCACGGCAGTGGCCGTCGGGCGAGGCTATCCCGCCCTCGTGGTAGGTGTAGCCGACGCCGTTGGGCAGGACCGCGCTGGCACCACCGGCGATCGTGAGATCGCAGTCATAGGCCAGCAGGGCCCTGCATGCCTGGTGAATGGCTACGAGTGAGGTCGAGCACGCGGTGTCGACACCGATGCTGGGGCCCGTCAGATTGAACTTGTGTGAGATCCGGGTCGGCGCGAAGCCCTTGTCGATGGCGAAGAAGATCTTCTGCATCCCGACCTGTTGCACGATCTCGGGCCGGGTGAGGACATTGTTGACGAGGTACGAAGGGAATCCGACGCCGACGTAGACCCCGGTGAGCTGTTCCAGAGTGTCCGGGTCGTAGCCGGCATTGTCGAACAACGCCTGCGTGCACTCGAGCAGCATCCTGTGCTGAGGGTCGAGAATTGATGCTTCCATCGGTGTGAGACCGAAGAACTCGGCGTCGAAACGGTCCATCTCCTCGAGGATGCTGGCCGCCGGCACGTAGTGGGGATCGAGGAGCTGCTCCGCCTCGACGCCTGCCGCCCGGAGATCGTCCGGCGACAGCCTGGAGATCGATTCGACCCCTTCGGCGATGTTGCGCCAGAACTCCTCAGGATCAGCCGCTCCGGGGAAACGGCCTGCCATACCGATGATGGCGACGTGCTGACTCTCGTCGCTCAAGTGTTGCTCGCTCACGAACCCTGCCTCCTGCGCTGCCGTTGACGAACGGCAGCCTTCTGCTTGCTTGCCCGCCTCTCGGCACCTGCGGCCAGTGTCTGGACACCGGTCTCTCCGCTCGCGCTGATGTGTGCCGCGAGCTCGGCGATCGTCGGGAAGGTGAACAGGTCGACCAGTTCGACCCGGCCGAGTGCCGCCGCGGTGATGCGCGCGTGCATCCTCGCGGCGAGCAGTGAATGGCCACCGACTTCGAAGAAGTTCTCGTGGATGCCGACGCCATCGCGTTCGAGCAGTTCCTGCCAGATCTCCTGGAGCAGGCTCTCGACCTGATTGCGCGGCGCCAGGTACGTGGCCCTTGGGCTGCCCTTTGTCTCTTGCGCCAGCCTGACGAGCGCACCGCGATCGACCTTGCCGTTCAGAGTCAGCGGCAGCCGGTCCATCACAACGATTCGCGACGGCACCATGTACTCGGGCAGTGTGCTTCGGGCGTGGGCGCGCACATTCGGCTCGTCGAAGACCGCCGCGCCGCGCACTACGACAAAGGCGACGAGGCTCACGTCTCCGTCGCGGTCAGGCCGGGCCACCACGGTGCAGTTCGCAACGGCCGGGTGCGAACCGAGCACGGCTTCGATCTCGCCGAACTCGATACGGAAGCCGCGTACCTTCACCTGGTGATCGGAGCGGCCCAGGAACTCGAAGCGGCCACCGCCCAGGGGTCGGACCATGTCACCCGTCCCGTACATCCTGGCACCCGGCCGGTCGGTGAACGGGTCCGGAAGGAACTTCTCGGCGGTCAGGGCAGGCTTGTTCCAATATCCTCGGCCCACGCCGGCCCCGCCGATGTACAACTCTCCCTGCACGCCGACCGGCACCGGCCTGAGCTGCGCGTCGAGAACGTAGAGCGAGGTGTTCACGAGGGGGCCGCCGACCGTCACGCGGCCGTCATCATCCGCTTCGAGCCGTTGTACCGCCGACCAGACACACGTCTCCGTCGGGCCGTACATGTTGAACACACCGGCCATTTCGGCGTCCCGCAATTGCGCGACGAGATCCGGCGGTGACGCGTCTCCTCCGACGAGGAGGGTGCTCAGCGTGCTTCCGGCCGAAGGATCGTTTCCCTGGTCGAGAAGCAGAAGGCGCGCGAACGCGGGCGTGCACTGCATGTGCGTGACGCCGTGCCGTGCGACGGCTTCCGAGGGCGTACGGGACGGCCTGGCCGCCGGCTCCGCCAGCGCGCGCTTGACGGCCGCGATGTGCCCGAGCGCCTCGAACGCCACGTGGTCGGGGACACCGAAGTCAATGAGGCAGGCGATCTCGTCCACCCCGGTCGCCGCCAGGTCCCGGACGAAAGCGGCGCAGGACTCCGGTGTCCCGAACAGCGCGCTGGTGGTGAAGTAGCGCTCGAAGGCATGCTCGACGATCACTTCGCGATGCCGCACGGGATCGAGTCCGAGACCCTTCGCGATCCCCTGCATCAGATCGATCGAACTGCGGAGGTAGTTCTTGAAGGGCTCGCTGACGGCCTCGCGGACCACCCCCACGTCAGGGTGGACGAAGGTGTGCAGCATCAGCGTCACGACGCCCTCGTCATGCCCGGCTGCGGCTCGCGCCGAACGGTAGACACCGATCTTGCGGGCGAGCTCCTGCACGTTCTGCCCCAGCAGGTGCGTCAGGAGGTTCGCGCCGGTCTCACCGGCCCTGCGGAATGTCTCGTCGCTGCCCGCGGCCGTCGCCCACACCGGAAGTTCGGTTTGCACGGGCCGTGGGAGCGTGCGCACCTCGATGTCCGCACCGACACCGTTCCGGCGGGGGACGCCCTCCCCGCGCCAGAGCCTGCGGACCACGTCGATGTCGTCCCACATCGACTCCTTCCGCGAGGCGAACCGTTCGGGTGCGAGAACGAAGTCGTTGGGCTGCCAGCCCGAGGCGAATGACAAGCCGACACGTCCGTCGGACAGGTTGTCGACCGCGGCCCATTCCTCGGCGACCCGGAGCGGGTCCTGCAGGGGAAGAACGACGCTTCCGGCACGTATCCCGATGTTCTCCGTCATGGCAGCTACCGCGCCCGCGAGGACCGCGGGGTTCGGGTACGCGCCGCCGAAGGTGTGGAAATGCCGTTCGGGAACCCATACGGCGCGGAAACCATGGGAATCCGCGAAGCGGGCTCCGTCGAGGAGCAGCCGGTACAGGTCCTTCCCCTTGTGTTCGCCGGAGTCGGCGGCGAAGTAGAACAGGCTGAAGTCCACGGGGCGTTGCCGTGGCTTCACGGCCTGCGGAGCAGGCGCCTCTCCATGGGAGGTCCACAGCTCGGGCTCGATGACGACCTTGTACCCCCGGCAGAGGGTCCAGAGGAGTTCGAGGACGGATATATCGAAGCATACGCTCGTCACGGCGAGCCACACGGGTTGCTCGTCCCCGGTTCGGCCTTCGTCTCCCAGCGCCCGGTCGAGACCTTCGAACAGGTTGACGACGTTCCGGCGGGTGACCATCACGCCCTTGGGGCGGCCGGTGGAACCCGAGGTGTAGATGACGTAGGCGAGTGCCTCGGCGGCGTTCCCGTCGAGGGGGTCGGGCTCGAGACGCTCCGCCTCGCTCTCGAGGGCGTGCAGAGGCAAGACATCTCCGGCGTAGGAACCCAGGGCGCGTCGCCCCGGTTCATCCGCCACGCACAGCGCCACTGCCGCGTCCTCGGCCATGTAGGCGATCCGGTCCTGCGGGTAGGCGGGATCCAGCGGAACGTGGGCGCCGCCGGCTCGCGCAGTCGCGAGCAAGGCCACCACGAGGGCAGCCGACCGTTCGATGCACAGACCGACGCGGACTTCTTCCCGTACACCGCGCGCGCGGAGTGCCGCGGCGAACCGGCCCACCCTGGCGCTCAGTTCTTCGTAGGTCAGCGTCTCGTCGTCACAAACCAGCGCCGTTGCCCGTGGAGTCCGCAACACCTGCGCGTCGAACTGTTCGAACCACGTGCGCCCGCGGATGTCGATCTGTGGGCCGTTCGCCTCGTGGAGCAGGGCGCGCTGCTCGTCCGGGGACATCGAAGGCAGCGACGAAACACGCGCGTCGGGACGCGCGGCGATCTCACCGAGCAGCGCGAGGTATCCGTGTGCCAGGCGTTCGACCGTCGAGTCCTCGAACAGGTCGACGTTGTACGTCCATGAGCAGACGAACCGCCCACCCGCCTGGTGTACCGACAGCACGATGTCGAACGGCGCACCGCGCTGGCCGGAGGAGGACAGCGTCTCCAGCGGCACGTCCTGCCCGCCGGAACGCGTCTGCTGCCAGACGTACATCACCTGGAAGAACGGCGGGCGGCTCGGGTCGCGCGGAGGGCTCAGCCGCTCGACGAGAAGCGGGAAGGGATAGGGGTGGTCGAGAGCGTTCAGGAGTGTCGAGCGCGTCCTGTCGAGGATCTCGGTGAACGTCGGGTCGCCCCGCAGATCACCGCGTACGACGACCGGATCGGCGAAGAAACCCACGGTGTCCTGCATCTGCGGTGAGCGCCGCCCGGCCGTGGGTGTACCCACCACCACGTCGTCGGAGGCACTGTACTTCTGCAGCAGCACCTGGAATGCCGACAGAAAAAGCATGTTCGGTGTCGCGTCGCCGTCACTCGCAATCCGGGCGAACCTCTGCGACAGCGCGGGGTCCACCTCGACGGAGAGACGGGCACCACGCATTGTCTGGGCCGGCGGACGCGGACGGTCGAACGGCAGGTTCATCACCGGCAGGGCGCCGCCGAGTTGTTTCCGCCAGTACGCGAGATTGCGCTCCGCCTCGGGCCCGGTGAGCCAGGCGCCCTCACTTCGTACGTGCTCCACGAACTGCTTCGCGGCGGGCAACGATCGAGCCTCGTTACCCGCTGTCCGGGCACGATAGGCGGTTAGCCACTCGTCGACGATCACGTCGATCGACCAGAGATCCGCAGCGATGTGATGAACGACGATCACCAGCACGGGCCGCTCGTCGTCCGGACCGGTGCGCACCAGCATGGCCCTGACCGGAAGATCGTGTTCGAGGTCGAAAGGGGAGTCCATGAAGGTCTCCACGACACACTCGACCGTATCTTCCGTCGCGGTTTCCTCGGTCAGGATCCGGGGCGGAGCCTCACGCGCCGACTGGGCCGGGTCACCCTCGCCCCACGTGTAGGTCGTGCGCAGGATCGCGTGCCGCCCCACCACCTCACACAAGGCGGCGTCCAGTTCCGCCGCGTCCATGGCGCCCACGGCACGCGCGGCGAAAGCCAGGTTGTAGGCCGCGCTGTCCGGCGTCACGCGCTGGTGGAGAAGAAGACTCTGCTGGCCGGCGGTGAGCGGGTTCGAGTCGGACGGTTCGCTTCCACGCTCCAGGTGGGCACGGAGCTCGTCCCTACGACCACGGACCAGGTCGAGAAGCTCGGGCGTCAGTGCGTCGCGGGAACCCCGGCATTGCAGCCGTCCGTTCTCCAGGAACACCCGTACGCCCTGCGAGGCAAGCGAATCGACCAGCTCAGAGGTGTTGTCAGGCTCCATCGTGTCCTTCCCCCTCCCGATCATCACCCGAGATCGACCTGAACTTCGTCGTACGCATCCCGCTCAGCGGCGCGGCTGCGGATGAGCTCCGCGCATTCCTCGACCGTGTGCACCTGGGCGACATCGGACAGGGTTAGCTCATATCCACAGCTGTCCTTCAAATCGGCGAGCACGCGGACTGCCCTGAGTGAATCTCCCCCGAGCTCGAAGAACCGGTCGTGGATCCCCACCCTTTCCACACCGAGGGCCCGCCCCCAGGAGTCGGCGACGGCTTGCTCCTCCGCGTCGCGTGGTGCGGAGTACGGCCTGTGGGCACGTGTCTCGCGCCTGTATTCGCCCGCGAGATAGGCGGCCCGCACCGCGGATCGCTGAAGCTTTCCGCTCGATGTACGGCGGATTCCTCCACGCGGCACGAAGACGATTTCGTGTACGGCCACCTCGTGGTGTTGACCGATACGATCACGGATCGTCCCGGCGGTCTCGTGGCGGTCCCCCTCCGACATCCTCGGAGCTGCCTCCACAGCCAGTACGAGCTGCTCCTCGCCACCTTCGTCGACGGAGAACGCGACACACCGGCCGCTCCGGCCGGAGGACGGGTAAGCCTCCTCCGCAGTCATCTCCAAGTCATGCGGGTAGTGGTTGCGGCCGCGGAGAATGATGAGGTCTTTCAGACGGCCGGTCACGAACAGTTCGCCGGACCGTACGAATCCGACATCGCCGGTGCGCAGATAAGGCCCTTCACCGGTAACCGCGATGGTTGCCCGGAACGTCGCCTCGCTCTCCTCACTGCGATTCCAGTATCCCTGCGCGGCGCTTCCACCACTGACCCATATCTCGCCCACGATGCCGTCCGGGCAAGGTACGCACGTCTCCGGATCGACGATGTCCACGTGTTGCTCGGGGTCGGCGCTGGCGCCGCAGCCTACGACGGTGCGCAGCTTCCCTCCCGAAACCGCCTCGACCGCGCGATTCTTTTCGAGCTCCGCAGCGTCCAGTGACACCACGGAGGATCCTCCGGAGTTCGCGGTCACCACGAGCGTGTTCTCGGCGAGGCCGAACGAAGGATAGAAGGCGTCCCGCCGGAATCCAGCGGGAGCGAAAGCCTGGGCGAACCTGTCGAGCGTATCCGCACGCACCGGCTCTGCCCCTGAGATGGCGACGTGCCAGTTCGAAAGATCGAGCCCCGCGACTTCCTCCGGTGCCGACATCGCCGCTCGTGCGCACATTTCATAGGCGAAGTTGGGAGCGGCGCTCACATACGCACCGTAGTGAGACATCGCCCGTACCCAGCGCAAGGGGTCACGGAGAAAGGCGAGGGGTGTGAAGAGTTGAGCGCGACCCCCACAGAAGAGGGCCATGAGAATTCCCCCGATGAGCCCCATGTCGTGATAGGGCGGCAGCCAGAAAACCCCGTTCATTCTGCCTTCGATGCCGTACGCTTCACGCCCGGCACGCAGGTTCAGGAGGAGATTCCGGTGCGAGAGCATCACGCCCTTCGGGCGGCCCGTCGAACCGGATGTGTATTGCAGCACGGCAAGGTCTTCGGGCGACGTGCCCGGCGGGACCCAGGAATTCGCGAGATCCGTGTCCACCGTGGAGGTCACGATCCACTCCACGCCGGATTGCCCGCCCCAGGGCGATTCTCCCGTGGTGGCCAGAGTCTCGGGGTCGACCAGCACACAGCTCGGCCTGGCGTCTTGAGCAATGGCACGTATGCGTTCCCAGCCGCGGTTCAGACGTGTCTTCTCCGGTGGATACGCGGGAACGGCCACCATGCCGGCGAGCATGCTCGCGTACACACCGACGATGTAGTCGATACCCGGCTGGTTGAGTATGAGAATCCGGTCACCGCGCTGCGCAGTCGCTTGAATGCGAGCAGCGAGAGCCCGAGCGCGCCGGAAAAGGTCCTCGTTCGTCAGCGGTCGCTCGTGAGGTGCGTCCCCGCCCGAGAACCGGTCGAGGTAGGTATAAGTGACGCCCGCAGGTTCTTCTTCCGAGCGCCGCTGCAGCAGGAAATTGAGATCGTTTTCCGCTATCACGGTAGTCTGGACGGCCCTTCTCGATGAAAAGCGGAAATGTGTCGCCCCACTCGAAAGCGGCGCATCAGCTGCTCGGGGGCAGTGAGTTCAGGGAGGCGTCGACACGAGGATGGCCACTCTCTGGCGCATTACACACATGCGAAGAAATGTCGACCCGTCATGAGTCCCGTGCGCCTAACACGTCAAGCCATCGACCTTTGGATCCATTGCCCGATTCGCAGCCAAGAGGTGCGGTCCGTGAGATCTCGCAGACCTGCGCTGATCGACTCAGCGGGCTTCCCCAGGATTCGGCTGCTCGCGAAGGCTGAGCGGGCGCATATCCGTCCACACCTCGTCGATATGACCCAAGCAGTCGCTCTTCGGGCCGGAAAACCCCGCTGTGCGCCATCCGTTCGGAATGGATCTGCCCGTGAACCAGACGGAGTACTGACCTTCATGGTTCACCACGACGTGGTACGTCCTCTTGTCGTCTTCGTTGACGCGATCGTCCTGCACTCTCGTCAACCCCCGTCCCCGTGAGTACACATTCTCTGGCCTGTCGAGCGCGGAACTTTACACTCTATTGAGTGATCGTCAAATTTGGCTCACGTAGGCTGACATGACCGCCGCAGTGTCGTCAAGATTGAACTCTGCGGGGCGGATCCGGCGTCCTCGGCGGAGCTTGGTGAGCCCCCACCTCCCGCGATCAGGGGAAGTGAGTCGGGTCCGCCGGCCTCGCCGCTTTCGATTGAGGCGGGGCCGGTTCGGTTCTCACTCCTTTGGTGACACACAGAGCTTGGCGGCAGTCGATCGTACGTCCGTCCGAGTGGGACGGCGCGGGATGCGCCTCGGCCGTCGGGACGCCATAGCAGTCACAACCCCCCTACGTCCGGCCACACATGCGCGATCAAGCTCGGGCGTGACCAGGCGGCGGACACTGCCGCTCGGTACCACTCCTGTGACTATAGTGCTTGTGTCTAGACAGTGAACGGGGAGCTGTCATGCACCCCGCGATGGGGCATGACAGCAGTGGAAGGGGAGTCGTGACTACGCCGCCTCATGACGGCCGGGAGCCGGTACCGGCACTGACCGAAGACATGCTCATCCAGCAGGAGGGGAGCAGCGCCGGCGGGTGGTTCCGCAATCCGTTCGCCAAGAAGCGTCCGGTTCGCCCCGCGCCGCCCAACCCCTGGACAGTTGCCGCCAATTCGATCCCGGGTGACGTGCCGGTGGTGAGCGGTTCCGGCGAACGGGAGGCACCGGCTCGGCGCCCGCCCAGTGCCCAGTTGCCGGAGGAGCCTCCTGCGGAGACGACCCGGAGGGACGGCAAGAAGGGCAAGAAGGGCAAGGAGGAGCGCCGGCCGGTAGCGGCAGAGGGCAACGGATGGTTCCACAACCCGTTCGCCAAGGCCAAGCCCAGCAGTGGAGTTGACCGTGGACAGGTGTCCACGGCGCAGATGTGGGCGGGACCCCGGCGTGGAATCCTGGTACGCCGGATACTCGGCATCACCGGCGTTCTGCTCCTGCTGTTCCTCTTCGCCAAGATGGGGGGCAAGGCCTCCAAGGCGGACGTCCAAGCCTTGGCGGACCAGCAGGCGTCCGCGAACAAGGGGGATTTCCCCCGGGGTGCGGCACTGATGTGGGCGGCACCCTTGGTGAAGGCCTTCGCGAGCTACGACCCCGCGCAGGCTGATGCGCGCTCGACGGCCCTGAAGCCGTATGCGATCAACGGCCTTGACGAACGGCTGGGCTGGAACGGTCAGGGGAAGCAGGTGGTCATCGACATGGTGATGAGCACCGACGTTCAGGTCACGGCAGCCGACAGGGCTGTCGTGCGGGCGACCGTGCAGGTGCAGGATGGGTCTTGGCGCTGCCTTGCCGTGCCGCTGTTCGCCGTGCAGCGCAACGGCTCCTCGGCCTTCGGCCTCACCGCGGCCCCCGTGTACGTGCCGTGCTCCGGACTGACCACGCCTTCGAAAGACGTGACTTCGGCGTCCAACGACGCCGCGCTCGCCCAGACCTTCAAGTCCGACCTGTTGCCACCGTTCATGGCTGCCTGGATCCAGAGCGACAACGCGAACCTGGCTCGGTACCTGCTTCCCGGGGTGACCTCGTTCGGACTCGGAGGTGCGTACACGGGAGGCGGCGGGGGCGGCCGGCCGGTGATCGGCGAAGTCTACGTTCCCGCAGTCGCCAAGGGACAGGACGCCAGCAGGCGCACCCTGACCTTCTCCGTGACGCTGAAGAGTTCCGCGGACACCAAGGCGGAGCAGACGTCGGCCTATCAGGTCGCCATCGCGCAGAGCAACGGCCAGTGGTACTTCGCGTCCGACCCCACTCCCGTACTTGGTGGCGGATCCGTCGGCGGTGACCAACTGCCCAACGTGCAGCCGACGAAGGGATCCGGGGGGTTGTTCTCGCAGAGTCCGACGCCTTCGCCGGGGTCCTCCGCGAGTGGCGCGACGCCCTCTTCCGGGCCCACCGGCAATGGCGCAACACCTTCGTCCGGGCCCACCGGCAATGGCGCAACACCTTCGTCCGGGCCCACCGGTACCGGCAGCGGTACAGGTGTGCAACAGCCGCACGCCAGTGGATCCCCGAAGCCGTAAGAGCGTCTATACATGACATGGAGCGGCACTCCTCCGCGGTAAGTCGACTGCGACCGCCCTCCTTGTGTATATACGATGACCCTGCGCGTTCGGCCTCTCCGACGCGCCAGCCAGAAGAGGACACAGCAACCATGGTGACTCAGACCCTCCAGGCCCTTCCGCCCGGCACGCACATGATCCTCGCGGACGTCGGCACCATCACGTCGAAGACCAGCGGCATCGGCAGGGCGATCCTGGCCGCGACCGTCGTCTTCGCGGTCGTCGCCGCCTTCTTCACCCAGGCCCAGCGCAAGTGGATGGTGGTCGTCACCATCCTGCTGATCGGCAGCTTCACCTTCATGATCGTCGACGACCCGAAGGCCCTGCTTGAGGATGGTGGCACGTTCATAAAGACGAACGTCTGGGATCCGCTGCTGAGTGCCTGACCAGCTCCGAAGGATCGCGGCGGGAACCACCACGAGGGAGGAGGGGCGATGAGCGACGAAACGGTCACCTTGCGCGACTACACGGAGGCGTTCAAGGTCAAGAAGGCACTCCGCAAGGTAGGCAAGGCGACCATCCCCATGAAGGAGGGGCTGTTCGTTGATGACATCAAGGTCTTCGCCTCCTCTCTGGTGGTTTGGATCATGACCTACAACATGGTTCTCGCCCCACCGATCAAGGTGATAACGCACGCCTTCGGGAAGCAGGCGCCGGTTGGCCTCCCCTATCTCTTCATCCTTCTTGTGCCCCCGGTCTTCGCGGTGGCCCTTTCTCGCCGGCCGGTGCGCCACAATCTGGGCATCTTCGGCCTGATCCGGGCGGCAGTACGTGACTTGATGGACGATCCGGTCCACCGCAAGGGCGTACCTGTACGCACCAGCAAGGACGCCTCGGCGTACCGCATCATCCTGTGGCGGGCCCGCCCGGAGGCACTGCCTGCGCTCGCACCGAAGACGCCACTGCCGAACGGCTACGGGACGGTTCCCGTGCCGCCCTGGAGTGGCTTCGGGCCGGCGAGGGAGCGTCGGACGAACGCGGGCACGGCAGGACCGGACGATCAGCTCATCATGGAAGGCGTGCAAGGGTGAACAACGTGGTCTCCCGTCTGATGCCGGACGGCTACCAGGCACCGTCCCGCATCGGCTACCGCTACCTCGACGACGACATCCTGCTGGATGCCGAAGGCGCCTACACGTTGGTCAGCGTGCCGACACGCAGCTGGGAGCTGACGAGCCCGCTCGACAAGAGGGCGGGCCTGGCGCAGGTTTACGCCGCACTGTCAGGCCTGCCCCGCGGGAGTGCCCACCAGACCCGGCTGATCACCACGGACTTCCCGTTCAACGCCGACCTCTGGGCCAAGCGGCTGGACGAACGGACGCAGAGCCAGGGCATTCCGTCCGTCGGCTGGGCTTCCGTGCTTGAGGACACCCGGGTACGGATCAATGATGCCGCGTGGCCGATCAAGCGCGTGTACCTGGTGGTTCGCCTCGGGGACCGTGCCTCGTACAACGGGGCGTGGGGCCGTATTCAGCGGATGTGGGACCAGGTCAAGAAGCCCCTGGACCTCGATGACGAGATGCCGCCGCTTGAGGAGATCTCGGTGTGGCACGACGCCGCCCGCGATGTGCGCAACACCCTGGCCGGGTCGCCCCTGCGCTGCCAGGCTGTGGGGCGCCAGGAGGCGGAGATGCTCCTGCTGCACCTTACGCACCCCGGGCTGCCGGCGCCGGACCCCTCCGCCACCCCGCCCAAGCGCTACGGGCCGGGGGAACTACAGGCTCTCTGTGGGGGCGAGATGACCAGGGAACCGTTGGGGCGCATCGGTAAGTATCAATACAAGGTCCTCCGCCACGAGACCGTCACCGGGACTTCGTACCAGCTGTGGTTCGCGTTGTCCCTCGGGCCCGAAGAGGTGACCTTCCCGAACACGCTGTGGCTGCACAGCACCGACGCCCTGCCGTTCCCGGTGGTTCAGTCCATAGGCTTTGAGATCCAGGAACTGGCCGACACCCGCAAGGACGCGGACAAGGCCTTGCGCAATGTCGAGGAGCAGTTCTTCAACGACCAGGAGGCCGGCGTATCGACGGACCTCACATATCATCAGAAGCGCGAACTCGTCACGCAGATGAAGTACTTGGTCGACCACCACCGCACGCCCTTCATTCGCATGCGCGCCTTGTTCGGCATCTCCTCCACGGACCGCGACGAGCTGCGCGAGAACGCGCGGGACTTCGTCCGGTCCATGCGTGAAGCGGGATACACGGTTGACGGTCCGCCGACTCATCAGAAGTTCTTCTTCTACGAGTCGCTGCCCGGTGGTCGCCCGATGGACACCGACTACATCCGGCGCGTCCCGCTGGACTACCTGGCCGCCGGTATGCCGCACATCTCCCCTTCCATCGGGGACGGTCAGGGGCTCTATCAGGGATACACCATCGGGGCGGGTGGGCTGCCGGCCGAGCCGGTCTTCGTCGACCACATGTTGTACGCGACCCAGTCGCAGCTGGCCCCCACCGAGGGCGTGCCGGGCGACCCGGGAGGCGGCAAGACCGTCAGTCGCGGTCTCAAGCCCGTCTGGGAAGACGCCCTGCGTGGCATCACCCAGGTCGTGTGGGACCCGAAGGGCGACTACCTCGTCCTGAAGAAGTACGCGGAGGAGCTGGGCCTCAACCCCGACAAGATCATTTGTGTCAACGTTTACGATGCCGAGCCGGGCATGCTCGACCCCGCCGCGCAAGCCGAGACGCCCGAGGACGCGGCCCAGCTGATGCGTGAGACGCTGCTGCGTATGGTGCCCGACCTGCTGGCCGGCCAGAACGGCAGTGACTTCGGCGACGTAATCCGGCAGGCGGTGGGCGCCGCCGTCACCGAGGGCCGCGGGTCCACCTATCTCATGCGCGTCGTGGAGATCCTCGAAGCCTGGGAGAAGCTCCCGCCGGCACCTCACAACATCAACCAGGAACGCTGCCGACAGTTCTCCGGACCGCCCGGGCGCCGGTTTCGCGAGGTGTCCCAAACGAAGCTGGGCCAACTGGTCTTCGGACGGGCGCCGCGCCCCTTCAAGATACCCGTGGGCTACACGGTCATTTTCTGCACGCTCGGCCTGCAGATGCCCGACCCGGGCAAGTCGCCCGAGATGATGTCCGAGCGAGAGCTTCTCTCGGACGTGATCGCCGGCCTGATGGCCGACAACACCTGGAACATCATGGCCACGCTCGACCCGGCGATCCCCAAGGCGATCACCTGGGACGAATGGCACACCAGCAAGGACAACCCGCGGGCCCGCACACTGGTCGACCGGATCAAGCGCCTCGGGCGGTCCCGCAACACCTTCCTGCGGTTGATCTCGCAGTCGGCCGGCGACTTCGACTCCAGTTTCGTCACCGGTGTGTGGGCCTTCGGTACGACGTCGAAGGATGAGGCTGCGAAGACCTGCGAGTTCCTCGGCGTCGAGCCGAACCAGCAGAACATCGGCACCATCATGTCGTTGGGAGTGGGTCAGAAGGGCGTCTGCGTGTTCAAGGACCGCACGGGAAAGCTGGCGCGCGTCAGGGTCGAGTTCATCCATGACCACGTTCTGGAGATCTTCGACACCAACCCCGAGAAGGACCCGGGGAAGATGACCCGCATCATCGCGGAGATCTTCGGTGAGGAGGCGGCGGGGGCACGTCGTGCGATCGAGGCGAAGGGCCACGAGGCCGATGCCGAAGACGGCGGGGAGGACGATCCCGTCCCGTTGGCCGCGCTGTTCGGTCACGGCGACTTGACGTCGTAGCTGAGGTGGTTGACCCTACCGTTGCCCTTCTCGTCGCTGTGGCCCATGGCCCTGCCGGTGAGCCAGTCACCATCGCTGCTCTGCACCTTGAAGGTGAACCAATAGTCCTGCCGGGTCCCGTCCGGCTGCTGTTCGACACGATCCACCGTGAGGGTGGAGGCGATGGTCCGGTTGTCCCGGGTGAGGGACTTGAACAACAGGTCTTTCTCGGCCGGGGTGAGTTTGCCCGGGTAGGTCACGGTCATGCCCTCGTAGTTGCGCCTGTCCCAGCCCGGCTCGCTCGTGCTGCGCGGAGTGTAGACGAAGCTATCGGTCCAGTAGGTCGCGTCGTCCGACATCCAGGTCCGGTAGGTGCCGTCCTGAGGGGTGCGCAGGGCCTCCAGGAGGTGGACGACCTGAAGGCGCCAGGGCGCGTTCGCGAACGGGGCCGCCGATGGGGACGGCGAGGCGGCGGCGGAAACGTGGTCCGGGGAGCCGGGTTCGGCGTGGTCACCGTCCTTCGTGCAGCCGGTGAGTGTCAGGGAGGCTGCCATCAGGGCGATCGCCGCAACCTGTGATCGCGTATTCATCAGCACGCTGTCTCCGTCCTCGATGTGCAGCATTGTGTCTATACGGAATGATCTCTCGTGATCCTACGTGCAAAGGACGCGTACGTTCCGGCGTGACTGCTCAACTTCCGTACACCAAGCGAAGAATGACTGGTTGTTCGGACTCCCGGGTGGAGAGCCGAGCCTCCCCCGCGAGCAGTGCGCCGTCCTTGGTGCGGAGGGTGAACTTCAGCGTTCGGTCCTTGTCCGTACCCGCCGCAGAGGAGACCTCGAGCGTCGACGGGGCGATGGCGCCGTTCCGTGACACGGCTCGGAACACCGCAGCGGCATCGGATGCTGAGAGGTCCCGGTGGTGTACACGCGCCGTTCGGTCCGGTCGGCCGGCGCCGGGATCCGTGTCCGAGACGGGGGAGTAGGTGAAGCCGTCCGTCTCCGAGGCGGCTCCCGGGAACCAGCGATCCGCTCCGGCGTGACCCGGCTCCCCTGCCGACGTGAGGAAGGAGACGAGCTGCTGGCGCCAGGCGGCGGCCATGGCGGGGGAGGGGGCGCCCGGCTCGCCGGCCGCTACGGACCCGGTCGGGGCCGGAGTGTCCGCGGGGCGTGCGGGCACCTGCTGTTGGGCAACGACGAGACCGCCCATGACGAACAGTCCGAGGATGCCGAAGACGCCGCCGAAGAGAATCGCCGCGGCCTTCCCGCCGCGCCTCAGGTCTCTCAGCGCGGCCGCGTGCAGGGTGGTTTCCACGTGTTGGGCCGGTCGATCGGGAGTCATCCTCGGTCTGCACCCTCCGCCCCATCGGACCCTGAAGCGCGCCCAGTTCACTGTCAGAAACACATGCTAACGTGCACAGCGTATATACACAGCAGTTGAAGTCGTAGAACCGGGGGATCCGCATGGCCATCGCCTCGACGCCGGGGGCCCGAACCAGGCTGACGTCCTTCCGTGACGTCCCGGCCTCCAAACGGCCACGGCCAGGGCGGCCGACAGGGCGTAGGCGCCGGGTCCTGCGTCGGATCGGCACACTGGCTCTGTTGATGCTGACCACGTTCACGCTGTGGTTCACCATGACCACTCCGTCGCAGGCCCTTGAGGACGACATCATCTCGATGTGCGGCCCGCTCGACGTGCCGATGCCGGAGAACCGGGCCAAGGGCCTCGACGCCTTCTTCAACACCTTCCAGCCGGACCCGTCCATACCGCCGCATGAGCGGGAGACCTTCATCCCCCCGGCGAACTCCAAGTACAACGGGCCCGAAGCCTCGTACCACCGCTACGGGATGGCAGGACTCAGCTGGCACGTTTTCGGCTGGGAGCCCGGCTGCTTCTCGATGAACCGCCACATCAACTTCGTGCCTGACGCGATCTTCGGCCTGTCGAAACTATTCGCGACCTTCACGATGGCCCTGCTCGGGTGGTCCTTCGGGGACGACCCCTTCAAGTTTCTGGAACAACCCGTCGGTTCCGTGGCCGGAGCGATGTCGAACATCGCCGCGCCCTTCCTGGGGTTGGTCGGCGCGCTGGGCGGAATCTATCTGGGCGTCAAGAACTGGGGGCCACAGGGGCGGGTGACGGCGGTACTCAAGGGTTTCGGCTGGATGACGTTGATCACGGGGCTGTTCTTCTGGTTCGCGGCCAACCCGACGCTGGCCGGTAGCAAGATCAACGACGTCGTGGGTGATGTCACATCCACTGGTTTCGAATCCCTGGCCAAGCTGCCGGCGACCGGCGGGGCCAACAGCACCGCACTGTGCAATGGAGAATTTGGAACCGATGCCGCACGTTGCGTGCAGGACGCGGTATGGGTGCCCCTCGTCTACCAGCCATGGCTGTACGGACAGGTGGGCAACAACGGGCCTGCGGCCGACCGGTGGGGCGCGGAGATGCTCAACGCGCAGTTCGTCGGGGTCGACGGCCAAGGGAAGATTGACGACAAGGGTATGACGGTCGTCAAGGGAATCATCTCCTGGAACGGCACGGACGACGAGGTCGGAGAGAACTCGAAGTCCGGGAAACGTGCGTGGACGGGGAAGTACGTCGAGAAGATCCCCTACCTCAATCTGTGGGGCAACGGGCTCTGCAACGAGTCCGACCAGAACAACTTCCGCCTCTGCTGGGGTGACAAGGACACTGGCTGGAGCTGGTTCGAAAACGACAAGCACAAGGTCCGACCCGAGGACGAGTCGGTCATCGCAGTCGCCGGCGGCAACGACTTCATGTCGCGCCTCTCCGCGGCCGCCATGAGCGTCATGGGCGGCATGATCATCAACGCGTCGATCTATTTCATCTGCGCGATGCTGCTCGCCGCCAAGCTCGGCGTCTTCGTGTTGATGATATTCGCCCCCTTCTATCTCCTCCTCGGGATATTCCCAGGTCCCTCCCGGGTAGCGGCGATCAAGCTGGGCGAACTTTTCCTCACCAACCTGTTCCGGCAGGTTGGTTGGGGTCTGGGTCTGGTGATCGTCACCTACATGGACACCCTGATCCTCGCCCCGGGTGGCGAGCAGAACTGGGTACTGAAGATCCTCACCTGCGCCCTGATGACGGCTCTCCTCGGTGTTTACGCCAGGCCGGCCATGCGAGCCCTGTCCGGTATGGCGATGGGGAACAAGGACGCGGGCGACGCGATCGTTGGCGTCGGGGCGGACCTGGCGAAGAAGGCGGCGCAGACCACACTCCAGGTGGGCGCGGCGGTGGCGACCGGCGGTGCGACCGCGGCGATGTCCGCGGGCGCGGCGGTCAAGGGGGCGTCGGCGGCTGCCTCCGCCTCCGGACAGACTTTGTCCACGTCCGAGAAGTTCCAGGCCGCGGGGATGGGTGTGCTCAAGAACGCGCCCAACCTCGGCAAGAGGACGCGCTCCGTGCTGGGCAAGTTCGGAGATGCCAAGGAAGCCGGCAAGGAGACGTTCGAGAAGGCCCGGGAGCGCGAGGACCAGGCACAGACCTCGGAGACCATCGGCAAGAGCACGGCGGCGCGCGAGGGTCTGGTCATGCAGCGAAAGCAGCGTGCACAGGATGTCCCGCACAAGGCGGCCCTGGCTGCAATCCAGCATCGGCGCGCCGAGGGGGACGAGGCCGGAGCGGCTGCCATGGAGCGCGAGCACTACGACGCGCTGCGGGATCCGCGTACGGGTGGTCGGCACCCGGACGACCCAATGCACGCGAGCAATCTGCGGCGCAATGCGACCGGAGGGGTCGACCCGGTGCGCAACGTGCGTCCGACCGAGCGGGGCGATGACCTCCTGTCCACCAACGGGATGTCGAAGGAGCAGGCTGCGGGCAACCTGGACCGGGTGCTCTCGATGTACCAGAACCCCGCCAACATCGACCAGAACCACGCGGCGGGCCTCGCCCTGCGAAGCCTCGCGGTCCAGGTCGACTCCGGCGGTGAGCACACCGATGTGGCAAGGTTCGTCGCCAGCCAGGCGGTCGCGCAGCACGGCGTTCCGGATCGCATCGATGCCGTCGGCCTGCCCTCCAGTAGCAGAGTGAGCGACGAGGTCATCGTGCGGGTGGCCAGTGAGATACCGGTCCAGCTCTCACCCGCCGGCCTGGAGCCGCAGGGACGCATGGAGGTCCTCAACCGGGTCGAGTCGCTGGCGCAGCAGATTCCGGTCGCCACGGCGATGTCCACGGCTCTCAACGACCTCCGGGGTGTGCTGGCCAACATGAAGGCTCCCGAGGAGCAGATCACGCAGGCGCTGCAAGCCGTGCAGCATGCCGCCGGCCGAGACTGAGGGGTGACCTGGAATGGGATATCGAGGGCGAAAGGTGGCGGCCTTGGTCATCACGCTGGTCCTGCTCGGCTTCGTGCTCAACATCGTCGCCGGGAAGACCAGCACCACGACCGCCACGACCGCCGATGGTGAGATCGCCGTCCCGGCACCGCGCCCCGTCGCGCCGCTCTTCGTACCTCGCTCGGCGGACCTGATCATCGCGCAGTACGGGGGGTCACTCAGCGCCGATGCGTCGCCGCAGGACGTCGCGAGGGCGTTCGCGCTCTCGTACTACCAGTACGACCCCGACAGGAACACGCCTGCAACCTTCGCGGACGCCCTCCCGCGGTTGGGCGAGACTGCCCGGCAGCGGCTTCCGGAACAACTGCCCAAGCACTGGGCAGAGTTCCTGATCAAAGCCTCACGTACTGGCACGGTCGAGGCGACCACCCGCGACGCGGAGCAGGCCAAGGCGAAACCGGATCGCACGACCGTCGCCGTATCGCTCGTCGACAACCCGGCGCAGGGACCGAAGCCTGTGGAGGGTCCGCTGCGGATGGACATCGACCTGGAGAAGCTGGACAAGACCGGGTGGACCGTCACGTCGGTGAACCTGGCATGGGGATGATGTCTGCATGGTGAACAAGAGCAAGGCGGGCAGCAGCACGAGGCGGCACGGCACCGCCGCCGCGGGCTCGAAGGCGCGACCGCGCCTCGGGCTCGCGGCCGGGGCCCGGGACGCGGAACCGTCCTCGGCCACAAGGGCGGCGGCGTGGCTCAGCAGGGCCGGAGGATCTCTGTTCCGGCCTGGCGCGCGGAGCCTGGCCGGGCAGCTTCTGTCGCACCTCAAGGTCGCGTTCGCGTTTCTGATCTGGATCAGTCTGGTGCGCGAGCAGGCCTCGTTGATCGTGGACTGGCGGCTCTACTACTCGCAGGCGCTGGTGGCCACCTGTGCCGTGGCCGTCATGAGCGTGATGGTGGTGTATCTCCATCCGCCCAGGACGGAACGCTGGCGCACCGTCGTCTGGGCCTTCCTGGCCTCGTCGGTGGGTGGTGCGCTCGCGTACGCCGCCTTGGGCGGGCGTGCGGGCCTGCTGGGTACTCTGCTCTGCGGGGCTTTGGTTCTCTGGGCCCGTGGTGAGGAGCGAGGGCGCCGCGCCTACCGCAGACTGCGCATGCGGCGGCGGGCGTCCTGAGGGGATTCCCGGCGTGCCCCGCTCACGCGGGGTAGCGGGCGATGATGTCCTTGCCCCGGGGCGTGTCCGGGTCGGGTGACTCCTGTGCCAGGGCGACCAGTTCATCGAGATTGCTGACGAAGCCGGCGTTGTCGAGCACCACCCGGTCCCGCAACGCCAGGAGGCACGAGGTCCGGTAGGTCGCGTCCCAGGATCGGTCGATGTTGCGCCACACCAGCACGGAGCCCTCCTCCCAGGTGACGCCGACGACCGAAGGCGGCGCGGGCGCCGGCTGAGCGGATGCCGCGGGCGCCGGCTGCGCAGTGGCGGCAGGGGACCTGGTGGAGTTCCGCACCGGCTCATGAGCGGCCTCGCCCGCGTTCGTGCCGCTCTCCCGAAGTCCTGAACCGCCGATGTGCAGCACCCTGAGCTGTTCCGAGCCTTGAGACACGAGGAGTTGCACCCCTTGGCCGACGAGTGATCTCGCTCGCTCGAAGACGTCGCGAGCCCACCGGCCCGTGAGTTCCTCGGTCGTGTAGGTCCGCTCGTCGGAAGTGCCGGACGTCGCTTCACGCACGCGCACCACCAAGCGGGCGTGCGCCTCGCCCCCACTGACGCCTGCGGACACCAGCACCCCGGTGACAGGGACGCATGTGGAGAGTTCGGTGGCCCTCCGGCCAACTGTCCCACCGGGAGCGGACATCAGCCACAAGTCCACGGCCACTTGGTCGACCTCGGCCAACCACGCCTCGTAATTCCGTCCCGCCACGGGTCCCACCGCCCGCACCGCGAGATCCACCCAAGCCACCATGCCCGCGCTGTTGTCGCCGCTCATCGGCCCCCCATTCGTGTGTCAATACACAGTGTACTTCCCGTCAAACTGCTTATCATTGTGGTGAATCGCAGTTCCTGACCCTGCGTGAACAGATCCGCAGACGTATTGGACATCTAGTCCGAAGGAGTCATATGGCTGCTGATCCCGGTACGGGTACGGGAGTCGGACTCGCATCGCATCAGGTCGCGCTGACCATCGTCGTGCACGCCGATGGCACGGCCAGCGTGGGCGGAGTTCCTGTGAAGGTGGACGGCACCACGGACATCGCGGTGGTCCGGGCCGCCGCGATGGCGGCTGCAATTTCCCTCGTTGCCCGGATGGGGCGTTCGATACGCGCTGTCGCCCGCGAACCCGACGGGGGTACCTGGCCGTTGGTCATCCACCCGAACGGGCTCGTGGAGGACGGGTCCCGGGTCGGACTCGACGACAAGCCGGCGTCCCCCCGTGGCGCGGTCCCCGTGGCCGATGGTCCGGCCGTGCGTCGCGGAGCCGCTGCGGCCGCGAGCGGGACGCTCGTCCTGGCAAGAGTCGGCTTGCCCGAGATCGAGCCGCCTCCACCGCCCGAGCGGCTACGGAGTCGACTGGAGCGGATCGGCGAAGCCGGCAGCTCGGGCAACTTCGAAGCGGCCGTCACCATGGCCGCGGACCTTGAACGTGACGTCAGGACGGAATTCGGGAAGGTACACCCGTACGTACTGCAGGCCCGCGCGGTGCGGGCACACGTCAGCTTTCTCGCACACGACTGGGTGCGAGCCGCCGACTCGTACCTGGGCATTGCCCAGGCTTGGTTGAGCGGCGAGGGCGCCACCTGCTCCCAGGCCATGCTGAACGCCGCCAACGCACACGCCTGCTGGTTGCGCGTCTCCGACGCCACCGAAGGCGAACGGATCGGGGAAGCCGTCATCCGGCTGTGGCAGAAGATGCCCGGCGCCGAACGGCAGCTGCGAGCGGCTTGCGCCCGCAAGGGCGGGTCGGGCCGACAGTCGGCGTTCCCTTCGTAACGCTCCCGTTCCCAACTGCTACCACTCCGTATCGAACCTGTGGCAACACCTGTTCGAGTGCACTGTCATGATGGAGCATCAGTGGCACACGAGTGCAGGAGCGATTGAAGTCGTTCCTTGCGTATCTCACGGGGGAGAGTGCATGGAGAGGCGATTTGGCGCGTATGGAACAAACAGTGAGGCCCTCACTCTGGCCGTAAAGGAAGGCGAATGGTCTGCACGGATATCCTTTGAGCTGGACCCCTCCACCCCCTCACTACTGCTGTCCCTTCCTCGGGGCCTCTTCGTCGGTCACGACAGGGCGATGTACCGGATGGGCGCCCATTCGGGTCCGACGGTGGAGACCGACACGGAATACCTGACCGCCCTATGGGGTTTCACCCGCTTCGGGCAGGAGGGGAATCTGGCAGAGGTGTACGACGTCCCACTGATCGACATACGTGCGGTGGAGCGCGGCCTGTCGGTGTACCTGGCGGGATGCCCGTGGCTGGCTCACCCGGGTCCGTTGGAGATGCCGAGGGAATGGCTGGGCGCCGGTGGCCAGGGGGCGTGCCTTCTGGGAATCTGCTTCGGGCTCGACCTCTACGCGGCTGACGCCGACGAGTCCTTTCTCCAGGAAGTCGCACAAGGTGATGCAGTTCTGGGACAGGTGAGCGCCGTGGGTGTGGGAGCGGGATTGATTTCGACTCGGTGTGGAAACCCATGAGGTAACGTCTGTACACAAGTATCGTGCGCCCTCTCGGAGATCCAAGTCCGGGGCGCCGAGTGAGAGCTGGAGAAGCTGCCTATGAGCACCTCGGACATTCCTCAGCGCACTCGCCCGCAGCGGCGCCGCATGGTGACCTCGAAGACCTCGATGTCACGGCGGCCTGACGGAGTGGATGAGGCAGAGGCTCTACCGGGCGAGCTGCAACCTCTTGAGTGGACCCCGAGTCGCGGACCCATCACGGAGGAAGAGGCCCTGGGGGTTCTACGCCGTAGGCGGCGAAACGAGCTGAGTCAAGCACCGAAACGGGAGGGCGCCAAGCGCCCTGAGGTGCCGACGGAGCTGCCTGCGGTTGGCGATCGGAAGGTACCGGTCGTCAACCGCTTTCCCGCCCGCTACCTGGCGATCGCCCATGCGCGTGCCGAGGTGGAGGGCACCAACCTGACCGCCATTCTCGAAGAGATGCTGGTCAAGTACGCCACAGGAAAGCCCACCCGACCGCAGACAGTGAGTCGGCGGTTGCTGTCCTTGTACACTCGCGAGGACTAGCCCGACGGCCCAGGCCGCGGCTGGGTGATGAACGTTGGGGGAGAGTACGCGTGTCCAGGAATGGCGTCTTCGGCGTTGTGCCGAGTGCCGAGACCGATGACGACGAGTTGCCGCCGGACTTCGCCAGGCAGTTGCCTTCGACGGGAAACGATCCGTCGCAGGTCCAGCCCGCGGCGTCGACCGATGTCCGGGAACCGGTTCGGACACCCGCACCGCAGAGCGTGCCCGTGCAGGTACACACGCCGGCACCGGTGCCCGCACCGGTGCCCGCGCAAGCGTTCGCTCCGGAACCCCCGCCGGACCCCCGGCCCGGTCCGGAGTCGGCCCCGGCGCACGTATCCGAAACCGCACCCTTGCCCAGTCCTGCGCCGGGGCCCGACGCATCCCACAGCGGGCCTGCTCCGGCCCCGGCGCCGCTACCGCAGGGCGTGAGCCTTCCGGCCGTCAACCCGTACGCGGGGCATTACCAGCAGCCCTCCGCCACGACCGACCGCGGAGCCGTGGATCCCGGGCGGCGGCCGGGGTTGCTCCGGCTGGTCGGCCGGGGCAAGGCGTCCGATCTCGAACAGCAGCGCCTGACCAGGCTGCAGGCGCCCGTATCACGCCCCTATCGCATCAGCGTCACGAGCATCAAGGGTGGTGTGGGAAAGACGACCACGTCGGCCATGCTCGGTCTGACGTTCGCCCGGTACCGCGACGACCGGACGATCGTGATGGACGCCAATCCGCACGCCGGCACCCTGGCCGACCGGTTGCTGGGTGAGCGCGTCATGCCCACGGTGCGCGACCTGGTGAGCGCGGAGCAGAGGATGCGAGCGGTGAACGGCAGGGGCTTGACGGAGCCTGCCCAGATCCACCAGTACCTCGGACGCACGGACCGGCTCATGGTGGCGGCCAGCGAACAGAACCCGGACATCAGCGAGTCGTTCGACGAAGGCGACTACCTCAGGACCCAGGACATCCTGGCCCGGGCCTTCGACATCATCATCACCGACAGCGGCACGGGGATGAAGCACTCCGGCATGCGCGGAACTTTGGCGGTGACGGACCGGCTCATCGTCGTGGCCGCACCCCGCTTCGATGCCGCGCGCCGTGCCGTCAAGACTCTGGACGAGGTGTACGCGCAGGGGTATCCGGAGTTGGTGAAGAACGCCGTCGTGGTGATCACGATGGATACGCCGAAGGCCGTCGGCATCAACTTCGACACCCTCGTGCAGTACTTCCAGCAGTTGTGCACCACAGTGGTGCAGATCCCCTATGACCGGCTGCTCTACGCCGGTGGAACGATCGACTACGACCGGGTGTCCCCGGACACCTGCGGGGCGTACATGGACTTGGCCGCCTTCCTGGCGGACGGATTCAGCGGCGCATCCTGATGAGCTGAGGCCTGCCCGGCAGGGAACCGGCCGTCAGCCTCGGACCCGGCCGGCGACCAGCCATTTTCCGTCGAGCAGGCGCAGTCGCAGGACCATGCCGTTGCGGTTGGCGTCACCGCCCGCGTCCCAGGTGGTCCGTACCACGTAGGAGACCTGTACCCAGCGTTCGGAGTCGCTCGCCGGCGCCTCGGGCGGAGTCACCGCGACCAGATCCTCGACGGTGACGCGGACGTCGCGCTTCTTCGCCTGTTCGCAGTCGCGGTCACATCGATCCGTACCCGCGTCCCGAAGCGACTTCAGGTAGGCAGGATCCGTATACGGCTTCACCTGCTCCAGGTACACCCGGGGGCCCGGGTTCACCTTCCAGTGCCGCTTGAAGTAGTTGTACGCGTATGCCTTGGCCACGACCTCGGGGTCCTTGAAGTCGATACTTGCGGCCATATCGGGCTCCGGGGTTTTCGGAGGATCGGCTGCGGGCGTTCCGCCGGTGCCTGGGCCGGGTGCGGCGCTCACCGGCGGGGCCGAGGGCCCCTGGTCCGCCGCGGGCTTCTTCGGATCCTGGGCGCAGCCACTCAGGAGCGCGGCGGACACCGCTGCCACCAGGCACGCCGTCGAGAGTCGTCGTGCCGTGGTCCATCCGGTCCTCGACCCCACCGGGGTCCCGTTCATATTTCCCTCCGAGGCGCGATCAGGGCTACGCCGGCAGCTTTCGTATTGCCGGAGTCCTTGTCTTTACCGGCGCCTTCCTTGAGGATCCGCGACCCGCCGATCCACTGGTTCATCCAGTAGCTGTTCTTGCTGACCGCGGGCACGATCTCCACGTCCTTACCGGTTCGGGGTGCGTGGATCATCTGATCGTTGCCCAAGTACATGCCCACGTGGTGGATGCCGCCCACGGTTCCGGTGTCCGACCAGAACATCAGGTCCCCGGGCTTGAGATCGGCGTAGTTGCTCACGCGTGTACCGGCCTCCCACTGATTTCCCGTATAGGGGTACAAACTGATGCCCACCTGCGCGTAAGCGTGATGCATCAGCCCCGAGCAGTCGAAGCCCGGCGGCATCGGGCGGGGGCACCGCTCCTCATTGGTCGGGCCCTTCTCGTCACCACCGGCCCAGCAGTAGGGCGTTCCCAGCCAGCGTGTGGTCGCGGCGATGACCTTGCCCACGTCCCCCTCCAAGCCGACGTTCTCGCACTTGATGTCCTTGGCGCGGCCGACGATCTTTCCTGCCAGGCTCTCCCACTGGTCGTAGGCATCGGGGAAGGCAGACCTCTGGACTTCCTGCGCCGCTTGCCCCTTGCCCATCGTCTCCCACTTGTAGTGCAGAAGGCCTGGGGGATTGGGTGGAGCGGGGTGGTTCGGCCCACCGAAGAAGGCCTTGGCCGAGTAGTTCGGATCCATGATCTCGTCGATGGTGCCCCAGCCGGCCGAGGGGCGCTGCTGGAAGAGTCCCACGCTGTCGCGGTCGCCGCCCCTGAGGTTCTCCAACTTGCTTTCCTGGAGGGCCGTCATGATGGCGATGATGAGGCCGTCGTCGGACACCTTCGTCTGTTGCCCGACGCGCACGATGACGGCGGCATTGGCCATCTGTTGCTCGGTCACCGTGTGCCAGCCGTAACCGGGGACCTGCTCTTTGAGGGTCGCTCCGCCGGGATCGCACACGGTTCCGGGCGGGACGCCTCCGTTGTCTCCCTCTTCGCCCCCGAACCCGCCTACGCCGCCGCTGATGCCCGACGCCATCGCGACTACGGCACCGGTGCCGGCCAGGAGCAGTCCACCACCGCTGAACAGGAAGGCAACCGCGAGCACGATGGCGATGACCATCTTCTTGTCCACTGGTCGACCCGCCCCCGTTCGCAGTGCCCCCCGAGGGCACTCGTGTCTATACCTTACGAGTAAGTGTCTATACTTCCAATCGCCTTGGGTAATGATTGGGAAGGGGTCAACACCTTGTCCGAACCGCCGACTTCGGTGCCATTGGGTCCCCAGAAACCTTCGGCCCACGCCCTCTCCGTCGTCATGCGCGACTACCTCACCTACGGGGAGAGCGGCATGGAAGACCTCAGGACCGCGGTGAACGCGCGTCGGCGCAAGCCCGTCATCAGCGCGTTCTGCAACGAACTCCAGCGAATCCTGCGCGATGAGGCTCCGGTGCCGACGGACGTCATCAACCGTGAGTTCCGGCGCAGGGCGAAGGAGGAGGCAGAGGGGGGCGAGCAGGAAGACCCTCTGGTGTATGACGACCAGCAGGCCTACGAGGCCCTGGCCGATCTCTGGGAGTATCTCGGGCTGAACGCCGACGGCGAGCCTGAAGGCGTCATCGGTGAGGTGAAGTCAACCACCCGGAATGCCCGTTCGCAGCTGCTGTGGATCGACGGGGATCCGGTTGAGGCCCTGAGGACGTGGATGTCATGGCGCGCCCTCGCCCTCTTCATCGGCGGGGCCGTACTCTCCACGGCGAGTTGGGCGGGATACCAAAGGATCGACATAGGCTTCATCCGTGGACTCCTCCTCCTGCTGACCATCGCCGGCTTCGTCGGAGCGAGTATCGGCGGCGGCGCACTCTGGCTGCGGCGTGTGCGCTACGTCAATCCGGACGCTTTCCTCCCGAAGGAGCCGAAGCCCAAGGAAGAGCGTCGCTGAACGCTCGGAGGCCGGTGGTCTCCGGGAAGCCAACCCATGAGGACCAACCGCTCACACTGGGCGATCGCCTCAGGTGTGGTGGTGGACCGAGGCCTGCAGGCCAGGTCGGTAGGTTCGCGCTACGGCAGGCGCAGGTGTGGTGTCGTCAACGTGAAAGTGTGGCGGTGCCCGCAGCGCCCACCAGGTCACCCAAACCCGCGCCACCCACAACGCCCGTACGGTCGGCGGCGAGATGGTGGTCGAGGGCGCCCAGGTCGTCGTCGGCGACGTGAACCGCCCGGCGGGCGAGATCGGCTACGAGGTCCTGTGCCGCCGTCACCACCGCAAGCGGATGACCTCCGCCGCGGCCCACGCAGGGCGCCCTCTCCCTGGACCCCTTCCCGGTCAACCATTCCTGAACGGCGTACGGTTCGCTGTCAGGCGGCGCAGGGCGAGGACGCCGCCGACACCGGGGACGGCCGAGAGGGCGATGGTCGTCCGGTCGGCGTTCGGCTCGCGGGCGGTCGTGAGGACGACGATCAGGTAGGCGCAGCCGTGCAGGGGGCCGACGGCCGCGGCGACGGCCTGCAGGTGCAGCGCGCCAAGGTTGGTCAGCAGTACGGCCAGGGTGGCGAGTTCCAGAGGGGCGCAGACCCGCAGGAGCCGGTCGGGGCGTCGCACGTCAGGCTCCGGTGGTGGAACCGGGGCGGACGATCATCAGGACGGTCACCGTCGCCCACAGCAGGTTGAACAAACCGGTGTACATGCCCAGTTGCTTCGCCGTCCGTCGGACGGTCCCGAGCGTCTGCGCGTCGACGGGGCCGTCGAGGACGGCCAGTGCCGACGACTGGCGCGGGAGCACCAGGAGTCCGAGCACCGCCGCGGCCGCCGCGGTCAGGGCGATCGAGGTCAGGAGCCAGGGGCTGCTCAACACCCGGAGGCTGTTGGCGGTCGCCAGACCGAACACGGGCACCGCGACCGCGATCACGGCGTAGACCCGGCAGATGCGGTGCAGCGTACGTGCCTCGGCGAGGTGGGCGGTGTCGCCGGGTTCGGCCGCGGCCCGGCGGGCCGTCGGGGGGAACCTGCCGGCGGCGACGGTGACCGGGCCGATGGTGATGATCGCCGCCAGGACGTGGACGGCGAGGAGGAACTTCGTCACGTGGGTGATCCAGGAGGTCGGGGGGAGGACGACAGGCGTCAGAAGGCCGCGGGGACCGGCCCGGTGGCGCGCCAGACGGTGCCGCGGCGCTCGTGGGCGAAGAGCCGCTCCACGGCGTGGGCGATGCGCGGCCCGAGTTCGCGTTCCAGCAGGTGGAGGCCCAGGTCCAGGCCCGAGGTGACGCCGGCGCCGGTCACCAGGTCGCCGTCGTCCACGACGCGGGCGTCGACCGCGATCGCCCCGGTGGAGTCGAGCAGGTCCAGGCCCAGGTGGTGGGTGGTCGCGTGCCGGCCCTCGATCAGCCCGGCCGTGGCGAGCACCAGGGAGCCGCCGCACACGGTGGCGACGGTCGACCCCGGCCGGTCGAGGGCCTCCTTCAGCAGGGCGGGCAGACCCGTTCCCAGGGCGCGGCCGAGGACGGCGGGGATGGAGTCGGCATCCGACGGGGCGTCCGGGTCGGCGAGGTTGCCCAGGGGACCCGCGGCGCCCGGTACGAGGACCAGGTCCGCGCGCTGCGGGTCCAGCCGGGCGGCGGCCCGCAGCGAGACGGCTCCCGCGCCCGCGGGTACCTCTCGGGCGCCGTCCGCCGAGACCAGCTCCACCCGCAGCGCCCCCGGCGCGGCCATGGCGCCGGCGTGGAGGACCTCGTACGGGGCGATGACGTCCAGGGGGTCGAAGCCGTCGAAGAGCACGATCTGGCACAGCATCGGACAGGTGTCCTTGTCTCTCGGGGAAGCACCCCGGTGGGGCGCCGACACCGACGCTAGTCACGGCCCGCCGCTCGGAGAACAGGCTGGAATGCCACCTATCAACGGATTATGGCCAATCGCGATCCGCGCCGCTCAATAGGGCTTTGAACTGCTGCAATCGATCCATCGGGGGCGCCATCCCGGTAGGGCCGGCTCGGCGCCGGCCTATGGTCGAGCCATGCATACCGTGGTCGTGCTCGCCCTGGACGGCGTGATCCCGTTCGACCTGTCCACCCCGATCGAGGTGTTCGCGCGCACCCGGCTGCCCGACGGCCGTCCGGCCTACCGGGTCCGGGTCTGCGCGCCCGCCGAGGAGGTCGACGCCGGGGCGTTCACCCTGCGCGCGCCGTGGCCACTGGCGGCCCTGGCCGAGGCGGACACGATCATCGTGCCGGGCGTGGCCGATCCCGCGGCGCCCGTACCCGAGGAGGTCCTCGACGCGCTGCGGGAGGCCGCCGCCCGGGGAACCCGGATCGCCTCCATCTGCGTGGGCGCCTTCGTGCTGGCCGCCACCGGACTCCTCGACGGCCTGCGCGCCACCACGCACTGGTCGGCCGCCGGGATGCTGGCCGCACGTCACCCCGCCGTCGAGGTGGACCCGGGGGTGCTCTACGTGGACAACGGCCGGTTGCTCACCTCGGCCGGCGCCGCGGCGGGGCTGGACCTGTGCCTGCACATGATCCGGCGGGACCTCGGCTCGGCGGTCGCCGCGGACGCCGCCCGGCTGGCCGTCATGCCGTTGGAACGCGACGGCGGGCAGGCCCAGTTCATCGTCCACGACCAGCCGCCGACCCCGCGCGGATCGGTGCTGGAGCCGCTCCTGCGCTGGATGGAGGACAACGCCCGGCGCGACCTCACCCTCGACGACGTCGCCGCTCAGGGCGGGATGAGCGTGCGGACCCTCAACCGGCGCTTCCGGGAACAGACCGGTACCTCCCCGCTCCAGTGGCTGCACCGGGCCCGGATCCGGCAGGCGCAGTACCTGCTGGAGACCACCGCGCACCCCGTCGAGCGGATCGCCGAGCAGGTCGGCTTCGGTTCGCCCACCGCCTTCCGCGAGCGCTTCAAACGCCTCACCGGCACCAGCCCGCACGCCTACCGGCGCACCTTCCGGGTGCCGGAACAGGGCTGACGGCTCACCGCCGGCCACTCGGTCGCAAACGCCCCTCGGTCGCAAACGCCCCTCGGTCGCAACGCCCCTCGGTCGCAACGCCCCTCAGTCGTGGTCCCGTCCGCCCCGGGGCGCGGGGTCCGTGGGGCGGATCACCGCGAGCAGGTACGAGGCTTCGACCCGGACCGGGGCGGGACCGGGCGGGGGGTTCCGGTTCCAGGCGGTGAACACGGCCGCGAGGTCGTCGTGCAGGGCCTGCCAGGTGCCGGCGGCCCGCAGCCGGCCGGCTTCGACCTGGACGTGTCCTGCCGTGCGGACCCAGAAGTCGGCCGCCGCGCGGGGCGAGGGGAACGTGAAGGTGACGTGCTCGGTGGTCACGGTGATCCGGTGCCCGGGGAACAGCCCGCGCAGGAAGCCCTCGTCCCCCCAACGCGTGGGCGGCCGCGCCCCGGAGGGCGGGGCCGGGAGGTAGGGGCCCGTGGCGCGCTGCGCCGCCGCCATGAAGCCGTTCGGGGTCCAGGCGGCGCTCACGAGCAGCCCGCCCGGGGCGACGCAGCGGGTGAGGGCGGCGGCCGCCCGGGCCGCGTCGGGGGCGTACATGGCTCCGAAGACGGTCAGCACGCGGTCGTAGGTGCCGGTCAGGCGGTCGGCGTCGGTGTCCCGGAAGGCGATCGGGAGGTTCGACGCACGGGCCCGCCGCGCGGCGATGGCGAGGAGTTCCGGCGTCGGGTCGACGGCGGTGACGTCCGCGCCGGTGAGGGCGGCGGCGAGGGCGGCGTTGCCGGTGCCGCAGCCGACGTCGAGGACGGTCGTGCCGGACCCGGTTCCGGCGGCGGCGACGGCCCGCTCGGCGGCCGGGACGAGGAGGCGGGCCATGGCGGGGTAGTCCCCGGCGGCCCAGGTGGAGGTGGTCGGCGAAGTGCTCACGGACCGAGCGTCCTATGCTCGGTCCGCGTGCGGCGGTACAGGAAACGGACCGGCCCGGGAGCGCCGCGTGTGCGACGGGCCGTGGAGCGCGGGGGTTGCGGGTGGGGTCGAGGGGGATCGAGTACTGCCCGGTGACGGCGGGGGTCGAAGCGGTCGGCGACCGCTGGACGCTGCTCGTACTGCGCGAGCTCCTGCTCGGCTCCGAGCGCTTCAACGACATCCACCGAGGGTTGCCGGGCATCAGCCGGAGCCTGCTGTCGGCGCGGCTGCGCCGCATGCGGGCCGGCGGGCTGGTCTCGCGCGCCCTGGACTCCGACGGCCGTCCCGCGTACCGGCTGACGGAGGCAGGCGCCGCCCTCGAACCGCTCGTCTGGCAGCTCGGGGACTGGGCACGCCGCTGGGCCTTCGGGAGTCCCGGGCGCGAACAGCTCGACGGGGGACAGGCGTTGTGGCGGCTCAGGCAGTACGTGCGCGCCGAGGCGCTGCCCCGGCGCCGGGTGGTCGTGGAGTTCGCGCTGCGGCTCGACGGGCAGCCCGACGAGCACGGGTGGCTCGTCCTGTCCCCCGAGGAAGACGTCAGCGCCTGCCGCGTGCACCCCGGGTACGACGTCGACGTGTGGGTGGGCGCGGACCTCGCCGAGATGCACCGGCTGGTCGCCGGGACCGCCACGCTGGATGCCGCGCGGCGGGCCGGGCGGGTACGGATCGACGGTGAGCCGGGCCTGGTCGCCGCGTTCCCCACCTGGTTCGCCTGGCGCACGCCGGCGGCCGGGCCCGCCGCGGC
>NZ_JANFAK020000050.1 GCF_024721315.2 Streptomyces sp. Isolate_45 | reverse complement strand
CCCCCCCCCCCCCCCCCCCCCCCCCCCCCCCCCCCCCCCCCCCCCCCCCCCCCCCCCCCCCCCCCCCCCCCCCGCGAGCAGGGCACCGACGGCGATGAGGCCGACGGAAGTTGACGTGAATCGACGGACGCGGGGCAGGGTCATGGGGACTCCGCAGGAGGCGGGAGGAGAGGTGCGGGAGTCGACGGATCCCTCGCAGCCGGGCAGGCACCTGGCGCTGAACAGGCGGTACAGGATGGCGCCCGGGGCGGCGGCGCGGCTGGAGCACTGTGGAATCACCGTCGACGGGACCGTAGGTCGGTGGGACCGATCGAGTCAATACACCAAGCCGGATGGACGCCAATTGGCCGCCGGCTGGACCGAATTCCGCTTGACGTCTGCCGGTACGTCAGCCGTGCGAGGGCGGGGAGGGTTCGGGTACGTAGGCGAGTAACCCGCCCCGCTCGTGGCAGCCGTTGTCGTCGGCTCGCCGGACTCGGCTACGCGAGCGGCGTGGAGGCCGGCGCGCGGCTTCGGCGGCGCCCGATCCGCATCGCCGTCACCGGCGGCGACCAGCCCCGCACCGTCCCACTGGCGCAGCGGCTGGCCGATCCGCACCGCCGGCGCCGGCCCGGCCTGGCCGATGTCGGGAGGCCTCTCCTGCGGAGTCAGCCCGCCGCGGCCCCGCAGGATTCGCGGACCTTCAGGGTCGGCAGGAGCTGGACGTGGTGGACCGGGAGCGAGTCTGCCGCCGCGATGCGGCGCAGCAGAAGGGCGACCGCTTCGGCTCCCACGGCCTGTTTCGGCGGGGCGACCGCGGTCAGTGGTGGCGCGCCCAGGGCGGCGAGCACGTCGTCGTAGCTGACCACGGCAAGGTCCTCGGGCACCCGTAGGCCCCGGGCTCGCAGCAGCGGGAGCACCTGGATGGCGTCCTGGTCGTTGTGGACCAGGACCGCGCGGACACCGCGCGCGACGGCGGCGGCCAACTGCCCCGCCACGGCCTCGGCGTCCGCCCCGGGGTTGAGGATGTCGATCACGGGCTCAGCGGTCAGGCCGAGCAGTTCGCAGCCTTCGGCGTAGCCCACCCGGATCTCGTGTGCGGTCCAGGTGTCGCGGCGGGCGGCCAGGGCCACCCGGTCGTGCCCGGAGGCGGACAGGTGGCGCAGGGCGAGGAGCACACCGTGACGGTGGTCGGAGGAGACCGAGTCGAGCTCCGCAGCGGGGCTTCCCGGGCGGGGGCGGCGCTCAACCAGGACGGCGGGCACCGGGAGTTCCCCGACCCAGGTCTGGTCGCCGGGGTGATCGGCCGGCGTCCAGTTGGGGGCGAGCAGCAGCCCCTGCACGCCGGACTTCAGCAGCTGCTCGATCTGGACGCGGTCGGCGCTGGCCTCGTAGGAGGAGATTCCGAGGACCAGTTGGGCGCCCGCTTCGGCGACGGCGGCCCGGGCGCCGGCGATGACCTCGGCGAAGTACTGGCCGGCGGCCGGCACGAGCAGGCCGACCGTGGGGCCGTCTGCAGCCCGGTCGGCCGATCCGGTCACTGTCGAAACCGAGCCGTGGGACCGGCGGACCAGGCCGGCCTCGGCCAGCGCCGCAGCGTCCCGCCGAACGGTGACGGCGGGTAGGCCGATCCGCTCCGCGAGTTCCACCACGCGGACCGTGCCGAGCTTCTGCACCTCTTCGAGGATCCGGGTCCGGCGCTCGTCAGCCGAGATCGACATGGCATTCTCCTGCCCTGTGAGTACGCCGGGGCGACGTTGCCGCGCCCGGGTGGACAGGAATCTATCATTCGGTCGGAATTCGATCTGTCGATCGGCGTACGAACCCTGCAGGGACCGGACAGGCGGTCACCTCGGAGGACACGGACACCTCGGTGTGCGGCCGCGGTGTGCTGCCCGGGCCGTCCCCACACCGGTCGGCCCGGGGACGCAGTCACCACTGGGGCATCGCCTCCGAGGTGGTCGACCCGGGGTCGGGGTGGTCGTGGAGCTCGATCCGGCTGGCGGGGCGGTGGAATTCGAGGACCACGACCTCGTTGGCGCCCGCCCGCCAGAGCGGCGCCGGGGCGTACAAGGTGCGCTGCGGGCCGCGGTGCTCGTGTACGGGCGGACGGTGGTGAGCGGGGGTGTCGGCCGTCGCCTCCCAGTGCGCCTTGGTCCAGCCGGTGTACGGGCTGAGGTTTCGGTCCGCCGGGGGAAGTCGCATGGCGTGTGTCCTTCTGGATGGCTCCGGGGACGCCGGGCCCGGCCGGAATCCAGAGACCGTCCGATCAGTCGTCAAGATTTTTGGATCAAATGATCCTTTCGATCAGGCTGCGACCTGACCCTCGCAGCGCGGTCCACACCGACATCCTCGCAGGTAGTGACCCATATGGGCGGGCGAATTGACGACCGGGTCGGTCTGATCATTTCAGATCATTCGGTCCGCTTCCCTTGACTCCAATCAGCGACCTGATCAGGATGACAGCCAGTCGCCCCCCACCATCATCGGATCCGACCCGGCATCTCCCTGCGGAACGTGACCCTCCCCCTCTTAGGAGCCTGCTATGCGCTCACTCTCCTTATCCCGTCGCAGAGCCCTGCGGGCCGGCGCCACCCTTACCGCCGCGACGCTCTGCGCGACCCTGCTCGCCGCCTGCGGCAGCAGCGGCGACAGCACCGCCGCCGCCGAGGACGGCAAGCCGGTGTCCCTCACCTTCTGGGGCTGGGCCAAGGGCACCAAGGAGGTCGTGGACGCCTTCAACGCGAGCCACCCGAACACCCGGGTCGCCTTCGAGGAGATCCCCGCGGGCAACGCCGGCGGCTACGCCAAGCTCTCCAACGCCGTCAAGGCCGGCAACGCCCCGGACGTCTTCAACGTCGAGTACCCGCAACTGCCCGACTTCGTCAGCCAGGGCGCCGTCCAGGACATCAGCAAGCTGGTCGGGGCCGACCTGAAGGCCAAGTACCTGCCGCAGGCCACCGAGCTGACCTCGTTCGGCGGCCGGACCTGGGCGCTGCCGCTGGACTCCGCGCCGCAGGCGTTCTACTACCGCAAGGACCTCTTCGAGAAGGCCGGCATCACCGTGCCGAAGACCTGGGAGGAGTTCCGCACCGCCGCCCAGAAGCTCAAGGCCGCCAACCCGGAAACCAGGATCGCCACCTTCTTCCCCGACGACCCCACCATCTTCGAGGCGCTGGCCTGGCAGAACGGCGCCCGGCTGTTCTCCACCGCCGGGGAGGCCTGGAAGTCCAACCTGACCGGACCCGAGTCCAGGAAGGTGGCGGCCTACTGGCAGCAGTTGGTCGACGAGGACCTCGTCCGGGTCCAGCCCTCCTTCAGCCAGCAGTGGACCGCCTCCCTGCAGAAGGGCGAGACCGCCGGCTACGTCGGCGCCTCCTGGGGCGCCGGCGTCCTCAAGTCCAACCTCGGCACCACCCCCGACATCAACGGCAAGTGGGCCGTCGCCCAGCTGCCCGGCTGGGACGGCGCCCCCGCCAGCGGCATGCTTGGCGGCACCACCTTCGCCGTCTCCAAGGGCAGTAAGAAGGCCAAGGCCGCCGTCGAGTTCGCCACCTGGGCCACCACCACCCCCGAGGGCATCAGGGCCCGCATCGCCTCCGGGACCTCCTCCTCCTACCCGGCGGCCACCGAGCTGATCCCGGTCGCCAAGCAGGCTTTCAACACCGACTTCTACGGCGGCCAGGACATCTACGCCGTGTACGCCGAGGCTGCGAAGTCCATCCGGCCCGGCTGGACCTGGGGCCCCGCCATGGGCGTCACCAACGGCACGCTGAAAGACTCCTTCGGCAAGGTCGCCGGGAAGACCGGCACCATCGACAACGCCCTGGCCGCCGCCCAGCAGACCACCCTCGCCGAGTTCAAGAAGCGCGGCCTGAAGGTCGCCCAGTGACGACCCGCACCACCGGCAACGACACCGCCCGCGCCGCCGTCCTCCGGCGGTGGCACGGGCGGTACGGGGCGCCGGCGATCCTGCTCGCCCCCTTCCTCCTGCTCTTCACCGCCTGCACGCTCGTCCCGATCGGCTACGCGATCAGGCTCAGCCTCTTCAGTGAACGCACCTCCGGCCTGGGCTTCGACGGCAGCAGGCCCGAGTTCGCCGGCCTCGGCAACTACACCCGGGCCTTGCAGGACGAGGGCTACCGCGACGGCTTCCTGACCGTCGTCCAGTACTGCCTGCTCTACATCCCGCTGATGACCGTCTTCGCCCTCGTCCTGGCCCTGCTGCTGGACTCCGCGCTGGCCAGGGCCAAGTACTTCTTCCAGCTCGCCGTGTTCGTCCCGCACGCCGTGCCCGGCATCATCGCCGCACTGATCTGGATGTACCTCTACACCCCCGGGATCAGCCCGGTGCTCGACGCCCTGCAAGCCCTCGGGGCCCAGCCCGACCCGCTCGGCCACCCGCTGCCCGCCGTGGTCAACATGACGCTGTGGCAGTGGACCGGTTACAACATGGTGATCTTCTACGCCGCCCTGCAGGCCATCCCGCGCGAGGTGCTGGAAGCCGCCGTCGTCGACGGCGCCGGCCCGCTGCGCACCGCGATCGGCATCAAGATCCCGCTGATCCGCCCCTCGCTCGCCATGGTCGGGCTGTTCACCGTCATAGGCTCGCTCCAGCTCTTCACCGAGCCGATGATCCTGCACGGCACCTCGCCCGGGGTCACCTCCACCTGGACTCCCAACATGTTCGCCTACACCGCCGCCTTCGAGCGGGGCGACTACGGCCTCGCCGCCGCCTCGTCCGTCCTGCTCGCCCTCGCCGCCGCCGTCCTGTCCTTCGCCGTCACCCGGATCAGCCGCTCCCGCTCCGAGCGCCGGAAGGAGGTCACGGCATGAGCACCTTCCCCCGCCGCCCCTGGACCCTCTCCAAGGCCGCCGTCAACAGCGCCCTCGTCCTGGCCGCCGCCTACACCCTGCTGCCGCTCGGCTGGCTGCTCACCGCAGCCGCCAAGAACACCGCCGACCTGCTCGGCGGGAACAGCCTGACCCCCGCCAACTTCGACCTCGGCAAGAACCTCGGCGACCTCGCCGCCGCCGGCGACGGCATCTACTTCCGCTGGTACCTCAACTCGCTGCTCTACGCCGGGGTCGGCTCGGTCCTGTGCGCCCTGGTCTGTGTGGCGGCCGGCTACGCCTTCCACGTCTACTCCTTCCCCGGCAAGGAGAAGGTGTTCGGGCTGGTCCTGCTCGGCGTCCTGGTGCCCACCACCGCGCTCGCCCTGCCGATGTACCTGCTCGCCTCCGAACTCGGCGTCGTCAACACCTTCTGGGCGGTGTTCCTGCCGTCCCTGGTCAACCCCTTCGGGGTCTACCTGGCCCGGGTGTTCTGCGCCGGCTACATCCCCGGCGAGGTCCTGGAGGCCGCCCGGGTGGACGGCGCCAGCGAACTGCGCACCTTCCGGTCGATCGGACTGCGGATGGTCATGCCCGGCTTCGTCACCGTGCTGCTGTTCCAGTTCACCGCCATCTGGAACAACTTCTTCCTGCCGCTGGTCATGCTCTCCGACAACCGGCTCTTCCCGGTCAGCCTCGGCCTGTTCACCTGGAACGCCCAGACCAAGGCCTTCCCCGAGTACTACCCGCTGGTCGTCACCGGCGCGCTGCTCGCCGTCGTCCCGCTGATCCTCGCCTTCGTGCTCCTCCAGCGGCACTGGAAAGCCGGACTGACCGCGGGGAGCGTCAAGTGAACCCCACCCGCGCCGCCACCGACCGGAAGGACCCCATGCCTGACCCGCGCCCCGTTGGCGGTACGGCCGAACGCCCGCGCGCCGTCCTCGCCATGCATCGCGACCTCCCCGGCCGCCTCATCGACGAGCACACCCTGGGCCGCCTCACCGCCCTCGCCGACCTCGACCCCGGCCTGGTCGTCGACGACTTCACCACGCCGGAGGCGGCCGCCGCCCTCGCCGGGGCCGAAGTGATCATCTCCAGCTGGGGGTGCCCCCCGCTCGACGAGACCGTGCTGGCCGCCGCCCCTCGGCTGCGCGCCGTCATCCATGCCGCCGGGTCGGTCAAGCACCACATCACCGACGCCTGCTGGCAGCGCGGCATCCAGGTCACCTCCGCCGCCTGGGCCAACGCCCTGCCGGTCGCCGAGTACACCGTCGCCACCGTGCTCGCCGCCAACAAGCAGCTGCTGCGCATCCGCGAGGACTACCGCGACCGCCGCGCCCCGTACGACTGGCAGCGCGCCTACGCCGGCGTCGGCAACTACCACCGCACCGTCGGCATCGTCGGCGCCTCCCGAATCGGCCGACGGGTCCTCGACCTGCTCCGCCCGCACGACCTCGACCTGCTGCTCCACGACCCGTACGTCGACGCCGCCGAAGCCGCCCGGCTCGGCGCCCGCGGCGTCGGCCTGGACGAGCTCTGCGCCGCCTCCGACGTGGTCAGCATCCACGCCCCCCAGCTGGCGGACACCCTCCACCTGATCGACGGCCGCCGCCTCGCGCTGATGCGCGACGGGGCCACCCTGGTCAACACCGCCCGCGGATCCCTGGTCGACCAGGACGCCCTGGTCCGCGAGCTCGTCTCGGGGCGGCTCGACGCCGTCCTCGACGTCACCGTCCCCGAGGTGCTGCCCGCCGACTCCCCCCTCTACGCCCTGCCCAACGTGGTGCTCACCCCGCACATCGCCGGCTCGCTCGGCCGCGAGCTGCACCGGATGGCCGCCGCCGCAGCGGACGAACTCGCCCGCTGGACCGCCGGTCGGCCCTTCGCCCACCCCGTGCGCGCCGAGGATGCCCACCGCACCGCATGAGCCGCACACCACGTCCCCGCACGCCCCACGAATCGGAGAACTCCCATTTCCCGCAGGGTGATCGGCATCGTCATGAACGGCGTCACCGGCCGGCTGAAGTACCGCCGGCACCTCGTCCGCTCGATCCTGGCCATCCGCGAGCAGGGCGGCCGGGTGCTCGGCGGCGGCCGGGTGCTGTGGCCCGTGCCGATCCTGGTCGGGCGCGGCGCCCACAAACTGAAGGAGCTCCCGGACCGCCACGGCCTCGCCGTCTGGACCACCTCACTGGACCAGGCGCTCGCCCACCCGCTGGCCGAGGTCTACTTCGACACCCAGGTCACCACCGGCCCGCGAGGCCGGGGCGTGCAACGGCGCCGTCCCGGACAAGCTGTTCCTGCCCGAGCTGCTCAAGCTCAAGCGGCTGGTCGACGGCGGCTTCTTCGGTCGGATCCTCTCGGTGCGTGGCGAGTTCGGCTACTGGGTGTTCGAGGGCGACTGGCAGGACGCCCAGCGCCCTTCTGGAACTACCGGGCCCAGGACGGCGGCGGAATGATCCTCGACATGTTCCCGCACTGGCGGTACGTGCTGGACAGCATCGCGCCCGTCCGCTCCGTCTACGCGCACACCGCCACCCACATCCCGCAGCGAGTCGACGAACGCCGAGATGGCCACCATCGATAGCAGCACCCCCGACATCGCGGCGCTGATCGCCGAGGAAGAGAACACGCTGTAGGAACTGCATACCTCTCTGGCCCCGCAACCAGGACGAGATAGACACCCTGAACGCGGGCCAGCGGTTCACGGCTGGTCAAGGTGACCCCCTGAGACGCGCTGTCGTCATCCTCGATCAGCCGTCCCAGGTGTATTTCCCCGAAGACGCGAACGACGGCACCCCCGTGACTGACCGGGCCGCGCTCAGCCTCTTTGTTGGCTGCCCACAACGTCATGCGCCGACCTCCACACCAGGATGGAGGCGCGCTGCCCCCCGGAAGGAGAGCTCACCCTGCGCTGTCTGCAGCAGCCGAAGGGTCCGGAACCGGGCTCCTCAGTGTGACGCTCTTCTTCTGGGAGGCGCGCCCTATCTCCCCCTCCTGAAATCTAACTACTCGTCAGTAGAGTCAGCAAAGGGTCAGCATTCGTTCGACTGGATCTGACCACAGCCTGATCCACATGAGACTCGACATCAAGGTCAAGGTGCCGTTTCAAGGATCGCATCAACTCCCACCAGGACCCTGGAAGCGGAACGATGGCAGGCATCAAGCGCAGCCCGCGTCCTTGATGACATCAGCGCAGTTCAGCGCACCCTTCCCCTAGGCTTCAAGCGAGTTGGGGGAAGTTCCGGGGCTGGAATCGGAGCACCGTCGTAGCCTTTCACCTCGCCGTAGCGGGTCCCGTTCACCCAGTCGTCACGGAAGCCTGCGATATCCTCCTGGGACCGCCCGATCCAGTTCCAGAACGATTGGATCGCTTGAAGTTTCCGCAGGTCAGAGCGCTACGGGTCCTGCAAAGTCAGCAAAAGTCAGCATCAGAGCGACCCGGCCAGGGGTGCGATCAGGGGGATTTACTTCTTCCGGAACTGGATCGGACCCGGCTCCGCCGCCTCGCGCCGCCTGCCCAGAGTTCCATCGCCGACCAACCTTGCACGCGGAACCGCGCCCGTGGCCACCGGGCGCTGACCGGGAAGAGCACCGGCGGCTACTACGCGATCCGGTTCCGCACGCCGTGCGGTGATCCGTTTCACCCGTTCGGGATCCAGTATCCACTGGATCGTAGAAGCCGTTCAGCTGACTGCTCGTGCAGGGCCGTCAGCTCGATGACGTGATACCCAAGGACCGGATCAGCTGAGCGAGTTCTTCACGGAAGAGCTTTTCCGGGCTGAGGGTCTGACTCTGCAGATGGCCGTAAATCTCCAGTGACACCAGGCCGTGCAGGTGGCTCCAGATGCGCAGGGCAAGGGCCACGCCGGCCGGGGGTAGGTCGGGGAAGGCCGGGCGGACTTTGTCCAGCAGACCGGGGTCGAAGTCGGACCACTCAAAGTCACTGTGCGAGTAATCGAACTCGGCGTGCGGCCAGGCCGCGGCGGCGAGTGCCGCGATGCCGGTGCAGACACGGTGGGCGGCTTCGGGCGCGGCGCCGCCCTCGGGGGGCAGGTAGCCGGGGACGGGGTCGCCGTAGATGAGGCGGAAACCCTCAGGGTTGGCCAGTGCCCAGCTCCTGAAGGCTCGGGCCCATGCCTGGATCCGGACGGCGGGGTCCTGGGCAGGGGCGGCGCCCCAGGCGGCGTCCACGGTGTCGGCCAGTGAGGTGTAGACGTTGCCGATCAGCGTGGTGACCAGGTCGTCGCGTGTAGCGAAGTAGCCGTAGATGGCGTTGGCCGTCATGCCCATCTCGCGAGCGATGGCCCGAAGCGTGATCGCGTCCGGCCCCCCCGAGGCCATCAGCCCCAGTGCGACCTTCTTGATCTCGGCGGTGGTCTCAGCCCTCAGCCGCTCACGGCGCCCCTTGGTGTTTCCCACGGTTCCCATGGCCGCCTACTCTACAGCGTCACAATATTGAGCCTCATATCTAAACTTCACGCCGTATAGTTTCTGTATGCCGTGAAAAACGGTGGCGGTGCACACGACTACCCAGGGAGAGCCATGCACATCGGAGTCATCGGGGCCACGGGCGGAATCGGCAGTCGCGTCGTCACCGAGGCCCTCGACCGGGGGCATCACGTCACGGCATTCAGCCGCGACGCCACGCGGATCGACGAGGACCGGAAGAACGTCGCCTGGAACAGCGTCGACGTCCTCGACGCCGACGGCATCGCCGCCGTCATACCCGGCCTCGACGTACTGATCAGCGGATTCCAGCCCGGAAACGCCGCCAGGGACACCGCCGACACCGTGGCCCGCTCGATCGCCGACCCCACGGTGTACGCCACGGCCGCGCGAGCACTCCTAAAGGCGCTGGAGAGTCATCCGCGGATCCGGCTCATCGTCATCGGCGGCGCCGGCAGCCTGGAGATCGCGCCCGGAATCGTACGGGCCGACTCCGACGCACTCCTACACGAGACCCTCGACGCGATCGGCCTGCCGAGGGAGTACTCCGCCGCAGTGCGCGGCCACCGCGATGCCCTGAACGTCCTGCGCACCTCCAACCGGCTGTGGACCTACTTCAGCCCTGCCGAGGACATCGCACCCGGCGAACGTACGGGCCGGTTCCGGATCGGCGGCGACCAGCCAGTCCGCGACGCGGACGGGCGCAGCCGCATCTCCATGGAGGACGCCGCCGTCGCCCTCGTCGACGAGGCGGAGCTGCCGCGCTTCGTCCAACGCCGCTTCACCATCGGCTACTGACCCAGCTGCCGGATGGCCCTGATAGTGCGCCACCGCGCCGGCGGGACCGGATGCCCACGGAGGCGAAGACCCGAACGTCTCCCGCCTGTTCGGCATTGGCCCACCTGCCGACTACGCCCCGGCCATCGGCCGGTAGGTGCACACGTGCACTCCGGTGCCGCTGACGACCGTGGAGACCAGTTCGAACGTGCGGAGGTGACCGTCGGCCGGGTAGATCGTCTTACCGCCACCGACGAGCACTGGCAGGATCATGAGCCGAAGCTCGTCGACCAGTCCCTCGGCCAGCAGGGTTCGGGTTAGGGACGCGCTGCCCATGACCACCAGGTCACGGCCTTCGGCTTCGCGCAGCTTCTTGATCTGGTCCAGCGCTTGGTCGCCGGGGATGCGTGTGGTGTTGTTCCACGTCAGCTCGTCTTCGCCGAGGGTGCTGGACACGACGTACTTGGTGACGCTGTTCATGTGGTCGGCGAACGGGTCGCCGGCCCGGTCCGGCCACGCCGCCGCCATGGTCTGCCAGGTGCGGCGTCCGAACAGCAGGGCCTCGGTGCTGGTCTGCCACTCGGTCAGAGCGCCACCCATCACCTCCGGGTCGAAGAACGGGTGGCTCCAGCCACCGTGGGCGAAACCGCCGTCGGTGTCCTCGTCCGGGTGCCCCGGGGCCTGAACGACGCCGTCCAAGCTGATGAATTCACCAATCGCAATGCGCATGGGGGTGTCTCGCTTCCTGATTTGTTGGGTTCAGATGGGATGGACCGCGGCGGTACCGACGGCTTGGAGGCGCATGTCGGGCTCCATACCGCTGGAATCCTTGTCGTCGCGACAGAACAGAAGCTAGGTTGCGTTCAGCGATTCAGCAACCGGTGGAACCATCAACCCTTGCATCGATGCAGGCCACTTGACCAATATCATTGCAATGGACCCGCCGCTAAATGCAACATGACCGTCAGCCATTGCAATGGCATGAGCGTGAACGCTCAGTGGCGGCTTGTGTGGACTACTTCGCGCTGTCCTTCGCGAGGGTGTGGGCGACCAGGGCGTTGGCGTGGCCGTGCCCCAGGCCGTGCTCGGACTTGAGCCACGAGACGAGTTCCATGTGCTTCGTCAGGGGGGAGGTCCGGATCAGGTCCTTCCATTCCGCGATCGGACGGCCGTACTTCTTCTCGATCGAGGGGAAGTACGCGGCACCTGCAGTGAGTCCGACATGTCGTCCGTGCCTTTCGTTCGTTCCGGTGTGCGTGAGTGTTCGAGTGCGTGAGTTCCGGTACGGCTAGAGGCGCGCCAGCCGGGCTGTCACCGCGGCGAGTCCGGCCAGGCCGAGTGCCGCCCCCGCCGTGAAGGACAGTACGGAGGCACCGGATCCGACGAACCCGGCGAGGACGCCCACCGGGAGCAGGCGGCAGGCGACCGCCCACCCCGGCTGCCCCTCGGCGGCGAAGCGGCGGGACAGGAGCAGGAAGGCGGCGCACAGCGCGAGGTAGCCGATCATGCCGCAGGCCATGTGGATCGCGCCGTGCACGCTCAGCGCGGCGGTCGCGGAGTCCGGCGTACCGGCCGGGAAACCGGCCCCGGGGTCGGCCGAGAACACGCCGCTGACCAGGAAGGACGCCCCGAACACCCCGACCAGCCACGGCGCCGCGCGGTGGGCGGGACCCTCGGGCACCGATCGCCGCATACCGACCGCACCGGCGATCAGCAGGGCGCCGGCGACGAAGAAGTTGGTGATCTGGATCCAGCCCAGGTCGCCGAGGCTCAGTTGGCTGATGGCGTTGCGCGTGAAGTCGAAGCCCTCACGCGTCAGGCCCTGGGCGATCCCCGCGCCCAGGAACAGCGGCCCCGCCACCGCTGCGCCCTTCAGCAGCACCCGCGCCGAGGAGTCGGACCCCGCAGTGGTGGAAGCGGAGGCGGGGGCGGTGGCGGGGGCGGTGGCGGAGGCGCTGATCGTGTCGGTCATGGCATGCCTTCCTCATGTGCCGCACCCACCCGGGGGCCGGGCCTGCGGCGTTGGAATCTCGTTGCATGTAAGACCGTGACGGAGACCCGAACCCATCGGCCCCGATCGTGTGACCTGCGTCACACAAACAGGACCGATGTCGCCGACGCAGGCTCAGGCTCAGGCGAACAGCTCGGCGAGCAGCTCGGGGCCGATGGCGATGGGAGCAGGGCGGTAGGCAGGAGGCTGGGTGCCCAGCAGCTCGCGGACCAGGAAGTCCCAGCAGCGTGTACGGACATAGGCCAAGTGGTCGATGAACGTGTGCTCGGCGCCGGGCACGATGAGCAGCTCGAAGTCCTTGCCGGCGGCGATGAGCCGGTCGGCCAGGCGGAGGGTCTGGTCCGGGTGGACCTGGTCGTCCATGTCGCCGTGGATCAGGAGCAGCTTGCCGGCCAGTCGGTCGGCGAGGTCGATGCTGGAAGTGCGGCCCCAGGCCTCGGGGTTGTCCGCGCCGTCGTAGGTCTCCACGAAGCCGGCGTTGAAGTGGCGGGCGTCGTGCGAGCCTGAGAGTGCGGCTCCCACCTTGTATGTCTCGGGGAAGATCAAGTTACATTCCGTTGACAGTGTCAACAAACTTCGGGTGGGACCTGCGCGCGGAATCATGCGCCCGCGCAACGCACGCCCATTACGCTTCCAGTCCATCGGAGCAGCCGAGCAGGGGGATTCGATCATGAGCATCGGTCACGTAGGCGAAGAAGAGGGCGACCGCGACAGCGTCGATAGCCTGATCAGCAACTGGGAGCACCTGCTCTCCCGACTACGCAGGACCGGCGACGAAGTACGCGCTCTCCATGCGCGCATGACACCCTGGCACGGCCCGGAGCCGCGACGCGCGGCCGACTGGGATTGGATCATGGAGGCATTCGCACGCGAGGCCGCCACCGCCAACAGCAACGACTTCAAGAGCTTGATCCTCCAGACCACAGGGCTGCACCACCGCGGTATCGAGGTCCTCAATCCGGATCGCGGCCCTCAGCCCATCCCCTCCGCGTTCGTGCGACGCATGCCCGAGAACCAAGCCAAGATCGAGGCCGAACGCTACGAACGCCAAGGCCGTCACGTACTCGCCTACCAGCAACACATCCGCCAGTGCCTTGAACACTTCGTCACCGCCTGGACCGCGCTCATCGACGGCTGCTCGATCTGCGACTGGGAGATGATCGACGACGAGTTCCCCAAACTCGCTCAGCTACAGGAGGAAGCCGGTCGGGCCTTCGCCATCTGGACCGACCTCGACCGATAGCCGAGCACTGCATAGGGCCATGCTGGTGTCGATTGCTCCCTTGTACTGATCGCGGGTGGGAACCACTGGCCAGCGACCTGAAGCACAGATGTGGTCAGGCCCCTGTTTCCGGCGGCTGCCCGTGTTCCAGGTAGGCGGTCAGGCCGTTCGTTCGAGCCTGGATGCCAGCGGCAATTCGACGCGCGAGTCGGGGGATGGTGAGTTCTGGCACCTGTTCGGCGTGGTGGAAGTCGTAGCCGCGGAGCTCACCTGCTTGCAGTGCGATCTGTTGGCGGTGGTCTGCGTCGAGGCGGCCGCCATCGAAGAGGTAGAGGACCTTGTCTCCCTCTCCCGGGTTCGGCGCCCAGTCGATGACGAGGTGGCGGCCGATGTGGGGCTTGATGCCCAGCTCCTCCTGGACTTCGCGAACACAGGCTTGTCGGGGCGACTCGCCGTGTTCGACGTATCCACCGGGAATGTCTCGATAGTCCTTGTACGACGGCTCGACGAGGAGGACTCGATCAGCTTCGTCAAAGAAGAGAGCGCCGGCCGCCATGCGGGGGTGGGCCATCTTCGCTTCACGCTCGTTCTCGCTCACGGATTGGACTCTAGCCGCCTGCCACGATGCGGAGCCTTCGGGCTAGGTCTGCCACGGGATGGGACGGCCGGCCCCTGGTACCCCGTATCCAGCCGATGACCAGTTCTCGGCTCATGTAGTGGTGGCGGACCTGCTCGGGGGCGACCTGTTCGGCTTCCAGCAGGACCGCCAGGGCTTCGTCGGTTCGGTTCCATGCACTCAGCGCCCTGGCGACTTCGAGGCTGTGCCGCGCACGCCGTTCCAATGGCATACCGCTGGTATCGATTCGCGGGCCAAGGTCCGCGGCGATCTGAATGTCGCCGAGTTCGCCGGCGGCGGCTACGCAATGAATGGCCACGTTGGTCGGACCGAAGGCCGTCCACAGGTGGTTGGCGTCGGCAGCGAGTCGCTGCGCGGTCTCATCAGCCTCACGGAGGAAGGTCTGCGTAGTCGACCGGTCCTCTGCCCGGGCGGCGGCCATCGCCCCGGTGAGGAACAGCGTGCCGTACACCGATAGGTACTCGTCGCTCGCGTCGCCCAGTTCGGGCTGCATGACTGCTGCCGCGTGTTCACCAGCTGGATCGCTGCCGTGAAGCGTCCGGTGGCCAGGAGGCAGTGCGTGACCGCGCGGAAGAGCGAACCCGTGGCCTCGCTTCGACCGCTATGCAAGCGGCTATAGAGCTCACGCGCAAGTCCTCAAAGGAAACGGGCAGATCAGACCGAGCCAACAACAAGAATGTGCGCCGACGCATCGTGGAACACGCCATGCTCGTCGGCAAGGCGGGCCGTCGCTATCGCATCCGCAACCAGCGCTCCCGCCTCTTCCTGGCCGGCACAACGACCGGCCGCGACGACGTACGCCCACCCCGGGCCCTCGATCCCGTGCACGCGCACACCACTCAGACCCACTGCGCTGACCTCCTCGGCCAGTTCGGCAGCGTTGTGGAAGTGCACCACCGTGAACCCCCTGCTGCCATCGTAGGAACCCGTACGAACCACCTGCGAGACCTCGCCGGCCAGCAGCTCCGGGGACAGGCCGGCACTGACGGTGTAGTCCTGCATCAGGGAGTACCGGGAGATTCCTGCAACCGCCACGACGCCGCCCTGCACAGCAACCCGTTGGGCCTCCCGCAACGCCGTCAGCCGGTCCTCGCGCTCCGCCAAGTGGTATAGCGGACCCAGGAGCAGCACCGCATCGAAACTGCTGTTCGAGAAGTCCAGCTGGCGCGCATCCCCTTGGGTGGCCACGCATCCTGGCGCACGTTCCCGGGCCTGCTCCACATGCTTCGGAACGGGGTCCACCAGGTGGACCTCGTAGCCCTCCTCGACCAGCCACCGGGCGTGGGTACCCGGGCCTCCGCCGACGTCCAGTACACGGCCAGGCGGTGGAGGCAGGTATTTCCGTAACAGCTCCCGCGTGCGCTCGAATTCCAGACGGCCCGTCGCTGTGGAATTCAGGCGTGCCGCCTCGTCGTACTCGCTGTAGTAGGCCGCGATACGGGGATCCATGCTCGTCATGCTTCGCGAGAGTAGAGCCCACCGCATGCTGGCGTCACCCGGATTGAGCCTCGGCGACCCCGGCGGCCAGGCAGTGGCCATCAGGGTGTCGTGGTCGTCCCAGTGGAGCTTGAAGCCGCTGGCGTCCTGGGTGGTCAGGTAGGCGTTCACCTGCACCAGCTCGCGGGCCCACCACTGGAGTGCGCGGCAGGTGGCTTCCATGGCCGGGTCGAAGAAGTCGACCTCGTCCAGGACCATGGTGCAGCCCTCGCGCATCAGCCCGCCGACGCGGCGCATGTCGGCCATGGGGATGGCCTGTCCCCTCCGGGTGACGGAGGGCTGGATGTAGCGGCCGGGGTGCAGTTCGGCCCCGTCCTGGAAGATCCGGAACTGGGGCGTGGTGACGCTGCGGCGCATCACCAGGTCCAGCAGCTTCCTGGGGTTGAGCAAGCGATCGAGCAGATCGAGATCCTTGATCGTTCCCCGGGCGAAAGCGGCTCCGAGTGCGCCGGGGCCGTCCCAGCCGAGGGCCTTCTCCATTGCGGTGACGAAGTGGTGGTCCACGTCTTTCTCCAGTCGACGTCATGGGGGTGAAGACCGGGGGCCAGCCATGAATGACGGGCCCCCGGGTTGGTGCTGCGGTGTGCTGGTGGCGCTACTCCTGCGGGAGGTTCAGGCCGTCGCGGTTCTCGCCGTCGTCGCCCGCGGAGGTGCCCGTGGAGTCGGACTCGGCCGCCGCGGCGGTGAAGCGGTCCTGGACCTTGATCAGGCTCTCGACGCCGATCAGCAGGTCTTCCTTCTGTGCTGCCATACGTGTCTCCATTTCGTGGAAGTCCAAGGCCGACGGGTGCCGGCCCGGCCCCTATGGGGCATGCCTCACCAGCCCCGCTATGCGGAGCAGTGAGGAGATGGAGGGTGGCGCGAGGCCACGGCTCGAACGAACGGCGCTTCCGGGGCTGGTTGACGGTCAGCGGCTGGGCTCACCGGCGACGGCCAGGGCGACCACCAAGACGGTGACGGCAGCGGCGTAGAGGAGTACGGCAAGCTGTTGGCGCCAGCCCCGCCGTGCTCGACCACGTGCCCGGGGCTCCCCCTCTAAGGGAGCGTTCAACCGCGGAACGCGGCCACTACGCCGCCCCCGGTTCGATGGGCGCCAGGCGAAGGGCACGTGCCGCCGACGACTTACCGCCACAGCGGGGGCACTCGCACGGGGGGTAGCGGCCCGGATTGGAGAGGATGTCGAACGGGTCGCCTTCCAGGACCCGCATGCCCGGCGACCACGTCCGGCCCGAGTCCCGCGACACCCGGATGCTCATCAGGACGCGGGGCTCTCTGCCCAGGTCAGACGTTCCACTGAGGGCCATTCGCTCTGTGTCAGGAGTGCCTGCCGCATCATGCAAGGCAGTCATCCTCGGTCGCTTCGCCATGTGCAGAAGGATCGCGATCAGGACGATGAGGCAGAAAGGCCCAGCGGGTTACCCAACTTGGGTAACATCACGGTCCGTTGAAACCCCGCAGCGATCCGTAGCCTTCCTCCGGAGCATGTCCGATGCCCGAGTCACGTCATACGAAGGAACTGCCGGCAAGTCTGCTCACCGACTCCGAGCTGATCGACGCGTGCCGCGTACGCGACTTCGCGAGGGTCTTTCGTCTGGTCAAGGCCCGGGCAGGTATCTATCCGTCCATGATCGCGCGCCAGTGCGAGCTGACGCCCAGTCGGGTGGGCGAGGTGATCGCGGGCCAGCGGCAGCTTCTCCACATGGACGTGATTGAGCGAATTGCCGACGGCTTGCGCATCCCCGGGCACATGCTCGGGCTTTCCCGACGGGAGTGGGAAACGCCGGCTGCGCTCGCGGTGGCCGAGCGCGAGCCACCCGAGCCGGTCCACCCGCCCGCTGGACCCGGACCGCTTGCTGCCTTACCCGGGGTGGAGGTGGACAGCATCCTCGCCATGGCCGCCGGAACCAATCCGAGCCCCTCCACCCTCCAGGCGCTCCGGTCCTCGATCGAGGACTATTGGCGACGCGACGACGAGCACGGTGGAGAGACCCTTCGCCCGGCCGTCGTAGGCCAGCTCCGTTACGTCGAAGGGCTGTTGAAGGACAGGCGGCCGACACCGATACGGCATGGTCTGTACGGCGTCGCGGCGGAGTTGGCGCGACTGACCGGATGGACATACTTCGATGCTCGGCAGTACCAGCAGGCCCGCGCGTACTTCTCGGAATCTCTGCAACTGGCCAGGGAGATCGACGACCATCCATTCATGGCGAACGTGCTGGCCTGCATGAGCCTCCAAGCGACCTACCAGGACAAGCCGGCGGACGCGCTTGCCCTGGTGTCTGCCGCCCAGGACCAGACCCGTGCCGGCACGACGCCGAGGGTGCGGGCGATGCTGGCCATGCGCGAAGCCTTCGCCCACGCGACCTTGGGGGACAGGAAGGCTACGCACACCGCGATCTCGGAGGCCCACAGCCAGTTCGAGCGCATCCACGAAAGCGACCCGGACCCGTCATGGGTGACGTACTTCGACGAGCCGAAGCTCATCGTGGACACCGGCATTGCACACGGCCGTATCGGCGAGGCGGCGATCGCCGAACCATTGATCGCGGACGCGCTGGCGCGCGAGGACCCTGCGAACCAGCGCGGCCGAGCGTTCCATGCCTTCTGGCTTGCCCGTACCCAGCTCCAGCGGGGGAAGCTCGACCAAGCCTGTCACACGGCGATAGAGGCGCTGGTGCCCGCCGCAGCAGTGTCGTCGGAGCGGGTGACCGGACACCTTCGCGAGTTCTACGAGCAGCTTGCGCCCTACCGCGAGGTGCCGGCCGCGGTTGCCTTCGAGGCACGCCTACGGGCGACGCTTCCCCCGCCGGTTCAGCGAACCCCTTCGTCCATCAGGACGTAGAGGAGGCCGACCAGAGCGCCGCTGCTGACGATCTCACGGCGGTCGATCATGCCCCGGATGTTCGCCAGCGGGATCCACTCGACCCGGTCCGACTCGTTCTTCTCGGTCGGAGGCCCGTCATACGTCGCACCGTCCGCGCGGAACAGGTGGTGCTGGGAGTCCGTGATGCCGTTCGCCGGTTCCGCGTAGATCAGAGGCTTCATCGGGCCCGGACGCCAGCCGGTCTCTTCGAGGACTTCACGGGCAGCGGCCTCACCGGGGGTCTCGTCCGCCTCCACCAGACCCATGGGCAGCTCCCAAGCCCACGCGTCCGTGATGAAGCGGTGGCGCCACATCATCAGGACCTCTCGGCGATCGTTGACCACAGCGGCCACGGCCAGGTGGCGGAGCTTGACGACGTGGTGTTCCCAGCGGTGCCCGTCCGGCGTCTCGATGTCGGTGAGCCACAGGTTCACCCACTTGTTTTCGTAGATCGGACGTTCACCGTGGATCTTCCACTGCATCGCTGCGGCCCCTCTCGATCGGCCTCCAGCATCGCAGAACCCGGATGAACCGTAGCCCGATTCAGGCAAATTCACGTCACAGTGACGAATATGGGCGAGGTACCGCCGAGCGCTCCCCCGAGGGTGATCCTGCCCCAGAGAGGACTATGGGACCGCCCTTCTCCCCGCTCCGCGACGCCGGGCACCAAAGTCGGCGTCGGGTCAGCATTGGTCGTGGCAAAGCTGATCCCAGCTGGTCACACATGGGAAACGACGGGAGCCCGAAGAGGGCCTCCGGCGGGCCTCGGCGCCTCCTCCGGCGGAGCAATCTCCGCCGGAGCTCCGGACTCTCTTTCGTCAGTCGCGACTGAGAGAGCCGATCCAGAAAAGTGCAGGTCAGCGCACCCGGCCGCGCGCTTTCAAGGGCCCCGGCGGGAGTGCGGGAGCGGGGATCGGGGGGCCGTCGTAGCCCTTCACCTCGCCATAGCGGGTGCCTTCCATCCAGTCCTTGCGGAACTGGACGATCTCCTCGTTGGAGCGCCCGATCCAGTTCCAGAACATGACGATCTCCTCCTCGAAGGGCTCGCCGCCCAGCAGCATCAGGCCGGCGTCCGAGGCCGCGCGGAGGGGGAGTTCGGTGCGGCCGCAGCCGAGGTAGAGCATGGCGCCCGGGAGGACGGGGACGCCGTCCACGTGGGCTTCGCCGGACATCGACAGGACCGCGTACTCGAAGTCCGGGTCGAGGGGCAGTCGGGTCTCGGTGCCGCCGGCGAGGGTGAGGTCGGCGCCGACGATGGGGGTGTACGCCGTGCCGGGCGAGGTTGCCCCGTCCAGGCTGCCCAGGATCACCGTGGCGGTCAGGCCCGGGGCCGTGACCTGCGGGAGTTCGGGGTGGTGCTGGAAGTGGGGGGCTACGTTCCGGTGTGCGTCCGGCAGGGCCACCCACAGTTGGGCGCCGTGCAGGAAGCGGGCGTGCGGGCGGGGGCTCTCCTCGGAGTGGCTGATACCCCGGCCGGAGGTCATCAGGCCCAGCTCGCGGGGGCGGATCGTGGCGAGGCTGCCTTCGCTGTCGCGGTGCAGGACCTCCCCGTCGTGCAGCCAGCTCACGGTCTGCAGTCCCGAATGGGGATGCGGTGCGACCTGCATGCCGGGCTCGTCCGCGATGTCGTCCGGACCGTAGTGGTCGACGAAGCACCAGGCCCCCACCATGCGGCGGCCCAGGTTCGGCAGGAGTCGGCGGACCTCGGTGGACTCGCCGAGTTTGACGGTGCGCGGGCTGAGGAGCTCGCGCACCGGTTCGGCCACGACGAAACCGCGGCCGCCGCAGGCGGAGAGAGCTGGCTGGCGATCGAGATTGCTCATGTCGGACAACTTAGTGCCGCCCGGTGGTGGAGGCGCCGGTCCTTTGCCTGGAATGTTCCGAAGGGAGGGCGTGTTGGACGGACCGACACCCCACCGGGAGCGATCGGAAGGGACGCGATGAACGCGCCGACGGCATACCACGAGCACGGCACCGCGGCGGAGCGCTGGGAGCGCGCCGGGCTGTTCTTCGAGGCGAAGGAGTACGCGACGGCCGCGCGCGTCCTGGTCACGGTCGCCGACGAGGCTCCGGAGCAGTTGGCTCCCCGGCTGCTGCTGGCCCGCGCCTATTACCACTCCGCCCAGCTGTCGCGCGCGGAGCGCGAACTGCGCGCGATCCTGGAGCGCTGGCCGGTGGAGGACTACGCACAGCTGCTGCTCGGGCGCACGCTGCAGCGTCAGGGTAGGGCGGCCGAGGCGGCCCCGCACCTGCGGATCGCGGCGGCCATGGCGGGCGATTTCCCGGAGTAGGCGGCCCCCCGCCCGCGCCCGCTCACTCGCGGCCCCGCCGGCCCACCCGCGCGCGGCCGCCGTGCGCCCGGCGGGCACCCGCTCCGGGCCGTGCGCGTCCGACGCCTCGGTACGGCTCCGGCCAGGGGGAATCGGCGTCTCCGGGCGCGTTCTCCGAGTCGTACGGTCCCTCCGGCCCCGCGTGTGCGGGGCCGGGCGGCCGACTCGGATAGCCTGGGTCCCATATGAACCGTCTGACCACGCCCTTCGGCTCCTACGAACTCACCCGCTTCCCCGCGGATCCGCGCGACCGGCTCCAGGCCTGGGACGCCGCCGACGAGTACCTGCTGCGTCACCTCGACGGCGGTACCGGCGAGCGGGGCCCCGTGGACCTGGCCGGCGCCGGGCAGATCACCGTTCTCGGTGACCGCTGGGGAACCCTGACGACGGCCCTGGCCTCGTACCGTCCGACGCAGATCACCGATTCCTCGCTGACCCGGGCCGCCACCGAGGCGAACCTGGACCGGGCCGGGATCGGTACGTCCAAGGCGACGGTGTCCCTGCTGACCACGCAGGACGCGCCACCGGAGCGGATCGACGTCCTGCTCGTGCGGGTGCCGAAGAGTCTGGCGCTGCTGGAGGACCAGCTGTACCGGGTCGCTCCGCACGTGCACGCGGGCACCGTGGTCGTGGGCGCCGGCATGGTCAAGGAGATCCACACCTCGACGCTGCGCCTCTTCGAGAAGATCCTCGGCCCGACGAAGACCTCGCTCGCGGAGAAGAAGGCCCGCCTGATCTTCTGCACGCCGGGCAATCCGGGCGCCGCGCGGCCCACCACCCCCGGTCCGTGGCCGCTGACGTACACGGTGGACGAGGACGGCGGCTCGGGCGCCGGTCTGAAGGTCGTCAACCACGCGGGGATCTTCTGCGCGGACCGGCTGGACATCGGTACGCGCTTCTTCCTCCAGAACATCCCGACGAACACGGACGGGGCCCGGGTCGTGGACCTGGGCTGCGGCAACGGCGTCGTCGGTACGGCGGTCGCGGTTGCGGACCCGGACGCGGAGGTCGTCTTCACGGACGAGTCGTACCAGGCGGTCGCCTCCGCGCGGGCCACGTACGAGGCCAACGTGCCGGCCGGCCGGCGCACGGCGGAGTTCCTGGTCGGCGACGGGGTAGCGATGCTGCCGCCCGGTTCCGTGGACCTGGTGCTGTGCAACCCGCCCTTCCACTCGCACCAGGCGACGACGGACGCGACGGCGCTGCGGATGTTCGCCCAGTCGCGCAAGGTACTGCGGCCCGGCGGTGAGCTCTGGGTGGTGGCCAACCGTCACATGGGTTACCACACCCATCTGCGCCGACTCTTCGGGAACAGTGAAGTCGCCGCGAGCGAGCCGAAGTTCGTGGTGCTGCGGGCGATCAAGCGCGAGGAGCGGACGCGCCCCATGTGACCTGCCGGTACGTCCTACACTCGGCCGCGTGAGCAGCCAGGTGCAGACGGACGGATCGGTCGAGGGCATGGCCGCGGGCGGGGAACCCGAACGGCGTTACCGCCGGGAGGACGTGGCCCGCGCGGCCGGCGTGAAGGTGCGCAACCTGCGCTACTACCAGGAGCGCGGGTTGCTGCCGCCGCCGCGCCGCGAGGGGCGGATCGCCTGGTACTCCGACGATCACTTGACCCGACTGCGGTTGATCAGCGACCTGTTGGGGCGCGGGTACACGGTGAACGGCATCGGTGAGCTGCTGACCGCCTGGGAGCAGGGCGGCGGCCTGTCCCAACTCCTGGGTTTCGAGCGGGAGATGACCCGGGACTGGGTGCACGAGGAGCCGGTGACGATGACCCGGGCCGAGTTGCGCGAGCTGTTCGGCCCGGAGGCGACCGCCGAGCACACCCGGCGGGCGGCCGAGCTGGGTTACGTACGGGTCGACGGGGACCTGGTGACGTATCCGAACCGGCGGTTGCTGGAGGCGACGCTGGCGCTGGTGCGGCAGGGGGTGCCGCTGGGGGAGATCCTGGACGCGGGTGACTTCGTCCAGAGCCAGGCGGACGCGCTCGCGGACCGCTTCGTCGGACTTTTCCGGCGGCATGTGATCGGTGCGGAAGGACTGGAACCACTTTCGGCCACCCAGTTGGATCACGTCCGGGAGGCGGTGGCCGCGTTGCGGCCGGTGGCCGGCGAGGTCGTGGCCGCAGAGTTCGCGCGGGCGATGGCCCGCCGGGTGGAGGCGGAGGTCGCCGAACTGCTGCGTACGGAGCAGTAGGAGTCGGCTCAAAAGGTGCACTCGCACAACCTTGCCAACCACCATTGGCACTCTTACATTCAACTCGTCGGTAACAAAGGTGCACAGCCGAGATAAGGGACGATCTCATGGCGGATTCACCGAACTTATCCGAGCCCCCCGGCACGGACGGCGGGGTCGGAACGGGCGACGCGGGCGCAGGTGAGGGGCGGGTGCGTTGGCGCCGGTTCGCCCTGCTGACCGTGCCCGCCGTGGCCGTGACGGCGGGTCTCGGCATCGCCCTCGCGCAAGGGGCTCTCGCCGCGTCCTTCGCGGTATCGGGGCAGCAGTTCAAGGTGTCGGCGAAGAGCCTGGAGGGCGAGGGCTTCGCGCAGTACGGCAGCGTCGACGTCAACGCCCGTCAGGAACTGATCCCGGTGGCGGTCACCGCCATCCGGGAGGCGAAGTTGAACAGCCTGTGCCAGTCGGTGGTCACGACCCTTCCGATGATCGGCGACATCTCGCTCAATCTGACGGCCGGGCAGAAGAAGCCGGTCGAGGCGACCAACCTGTTCGTCGACGCGACGCAGCTCTCGGGTGACGCGGTCTTCACGAACATCGAGATCGGACGCGACGCCTCCACCCTGGACAAGGGCCCCGCGGAGGCGCAGGGCATGCAGGACCTGTTCGCCCAGCAGGCGGACACGGTGAGCATCACCGGTCTCCAGCAGACGGCCTGGGCGACCAATGCCGGAACGTTCAAGCTGTCCGGGCTGAGCATGAACATCAGCAAGGGCAAGAAGGAATGCTTCTGAGCCGCTGGCGGCGGTGGCGGCGCGGCCGGCCGTTCTGGGGCGGGCTCTTCGCCGTCCTGGCCGGAGCGTGGATCTGCGTCCTGCCCCTGGCACCGCTGAAGATCATGCTCCAGCAGGGGGTGGCTGGCATTCCGTCCGTCCTGATGGGGATCGTCATGATCGTCCTCGGGCTCACCGCCTGGTTCTCCCCCCGGCAACGCTCCCTCGCCGGGGTGCTCACCACGCTCATCGCCACCGCCTCGCTGGTCCTGTCGAACCTCGGCGGGTTCCTGATCGGCACCCTTCTCGGCATCATCGGCGGCGGCCTGATGTTCGCCTGGCAGCCGTCCGCGACCCGTCGCTCCGGTGGCTCCGCCGCCCCCGGGCCGACGGACTCACCCCCCGCTCCCACCCCGCACCACGATCCCCAAGGAGCTCAGACATGAGCCGTACGCGCACCGCGCTCGCCCTCGGGATGGCGGCCGCGGCCGCCCTGACGGTGGCCTCGGCCACCGCTTCCGCCAGTCCGTTACCGCTGGCCGGGTCGACCACCGTCACCCCGGCCGGGCACGCCTTCAAGGCCACCCTCAGCGGGAAGGCCACGCTCAAGGCCGGTTCGGTCACGGTGACCTGCACGGTCTCCGTGTCCACCGGTACGGTGCCGGCCGCTCCCGGCAACCAGAACCCGGCCGGGCCGGTCTCCTCGCCCATCACCCCGCCGACGTACAGCTCCTGTACCTCCAGCGTCTGGGGCGTGACCCCGACGGTCACCACCAGCGGCGCCTGGTCGGTGTCGATGCAGCACGGATCCCCGATCACCGCGACGATGAACGTGCCGGTCGGCGGGCTCGTCGTCACCACGACCGGCCTGGCCAACTGCGTCGTCACCACGGCGCCCACGGCCCCGGCCGCCGTCAACGGCACCTGGACGAACGGCGCGCCGCCCAGCCTGACCTTCACCAACGCGACCGTCCCGGTCACGGTCACCGGCGGCTTCGGCTGCCCGACGAGCGCGACCACCTCCACCTTCAACGCCGTCTACAAGGTCTCCGACACCACGAACCCGGCCCAGCAGATCACCGTCGGGCCCTGATCGGGGCACCTTCGGCGGCCGACCCTCCCCGGTGGAAATTGCGTTGCTCCGGAGGCGGGAACGGGCAAAGCTCACTGACATGTCACAGAGCACCGAGCATCAAGATTCCACCGGAACCGCCTCCACCCCCACTTCCGCCCCCGCCGTCCGGCAGCGGCGTGGCGTGGAGGACCTCTTCTCCGGCGGACGGCTGCTCGCGATCCCCCGCAAGGCGGCCCGGCGCGAGCAGTTGCTCGCCCACCTCACCGAGACCCTGTTCGCGCAGGACCGCGACTACACCGAGCCCGAGGTCAACGAGGCATTGCGCACCGTGCACGATGACTGCTCGGCGCTCCGGCGCTACCTCATCACCTCGGGCCGGCTCACCCGGACCCGGGACGGCAGCAGCTACCGCCGTCCGGTGACCACCCGGTAGTGGGTCGTCAGCCGCCCGTCGTCGCCCAGCACGTGGAAGGCGACGGCGGGCGGCTCGTCGAGGTGGACGTGGTGATCGGGCCCCGTCGCGGTCTCCCACGGGAGCCGGAGGGTGGACACCACTCCGGGCGCCACGAGCAGCGGCCGGCCCGCGAAGGTCGTCGCGGCCGCGGTGTGCGCGTGCCCGCACAGGAAGGCGCGCAGGTGCGGGTGGCGGCCGGCCAGCTCCGCGAGACGTTCCTCGCCGAACTGCCTGATCCCGTCGACGTACGGGGTGTGCAGGGGCACCGGCGGGTGGTGGAACGCCACCAGGACCGGCACCTCGTGCGGGGTGTCCGCCAGGACGCCGTCCAACCAGGTCAGGGTCTGCTCCGTCAGGAAGCCGTGGTCCTCACCGGGTACGGAGGAGTCGCACACGGCGAGGACGAACCCCGCACCGCGCAGCACCTGGTCGACCGGCAGCTCGGACGGCTGCTCCTCCCCCAGCATGACCCGGCGGTAGGCGACGCGCTCGTCGTGGTTGCCGGGACAGATGACCGTCGGGTGCCGGGAGGCGAGCAGCGCGCGGGCCTCCTCGTACTCGGAGGGCTTGCCGGTGTCGGCTATGTCCCCGCTCACCAGCACCGCGTCGAGATCGTGCGGCAGGGCGTCCAGGTAGTCCATGACGGCGCGGGTGCGTTCGGCGGCGCGCGGTCCGCCGTCGAGGTGGACGTCGCTGAGGTGGGCGATCACGATCACAGGGGTAACTCCTTCGTTCACCGCGGCCGTTGGTCATGGGCCGCCCGAGGGTGCTAGTGCGTCCCATTCAACAGGCCCGCCCGTGGCGGCCGTCACCCCTCCCCCGGATCTCCGCGCGCGCCTCAGCCCGTGTTGCCCGCCCGCTTGCGGCGTACCAGGGCCCAGCCGACCGCGGTGAGGGCGACCGCGCTCCCGGCGAGGGTGGCGACCGCGGTGCCGGTGGAGGCGAGCGCGCCGCCGCCCGTGGTGGTGGTGCCCGTGCCGCCCGTGACGGACGCGCCGGACGCGCCGGACGTGCCCGAGGCGCCCGAGGCGCCCGAGGAGCCCGACGCGCTGTCGCCCGTGGTGCTGCCGGCCGTACCGGGACCACCGCCCGTGGCACCGGCCGCGGTGTCGCCCGCACTGCCGCCCGCGCCGCCCGTCGCGCCGTCGCTCGTACCCGTGTTGCCGGAGGCGCCGCCCGTGGTGGTCCCGGGCGCGCCGACCGTGAGGGTGACCGGTGTGGTGCGGCTGGTGCCCGCCTCGTTCCGGAACTCCGCGCGGAAGCGATGGCCGTTGTCGGAGGCCCTGGCCGTGAAGGAGTGCACCGGCGCGTCGGCGCCCTCGACCGCCTTCCACGTCCGGCCCCCGTCGTCGCTGACCTGCCAGGTGACGGTGGGCTCCGGCGTCCCGTCGGCCCTCGCGGTCAACACGGCTCGGTCCCCTTCCGTGACGGTCTGGTCCGTGGGGCCCTGCGTCACCTTCGGTGAGACGGAGCGTTGCAGCCGGGTGATGCGGCCCTCGGCGGGGTTCGAGACGAAGACCGTCCCGCCACCGGGTTCGACCGCGAGTGAGGCGAACCCCAACTGGCCTTGGTTGCCGGGGAGTACGACCGGTTTCGCCGCCTCCCCGAAGTCGGTGGTGCGGTACACGGTCAAGCTGCCGTTGTTGTCACTGCCGGGCTGGGAGGTGTCGCCCGGGTCCTGCCGGACGACGTACGCCTCGTGCGTGACGGGGTCGAACCTCGCCGCCCGGGGCAGGTCGTCGCCGGTCAGCACGCGCAGGCGCTTGCCCGCCGCGTCATGGACGACGACCGAGGTGCCGATGCCGATCCAGACCGCGCCCGTTTCCGGGTCCACCTCGGTGAACCCGGCGTAGTCCTCGCCCGCGGGAAGTTCGACGGTGGCGGCGACCTGGAGGGTCGTGGCGTCGATCCGGTACAACCGCCCGTTGCCCGCGTCGGGGAACCAGATCGCCTTGCGCACCGGGTCCACGGCGAACCCGTCGCCGCCCTCCAGCGTGATGCCGCGTTTCACCGTGGCGGTGGCGACGTCGACCTCGGACAGTACGGGGCCCTGCGCGACGAACACCGTCCCCGGGGCGATGCCCGGCCCGGCGTCGGTGACGGCGCCGCCCGGAACCCACGCGCCGGCCGCGACGGTGTCGCCGTCCTTGGCCGTGCCGATGCCCCGCAGCGGATAGGAGAACACCACGCCGTCACCGGGGAGCGGGGCGATGAGCTGACGGACCGCCCGCCGACCCGGCGTGCCATTGGCCCCGGGTGCCTGGTTGACGGTGCTGCGCACCTTGCCGTCGACCGGGTCGAGGACGTGCAGTCCGCTCTCGTTGACGTCGGCGGTGTCGGGGAGGTCGTCCGAACCGACGTACAGCTTGCGGGAGTCGGGGTGGAACATCAGGTCGCGCGGTTTGCCCGCGGTGGTGAACTCCGCGACCGCCCGGTAGCCGACGGTGCCCTGCGGTACGTCGACGCCCTCGCCTCCGGGACCCACCGGGTCCTGGCCCCGGAAGGCGATGGGGACCCGTACGTCCTGGGAACGGTCGCCGGCGCCCCGGTGGTCGACCCGGGTGACGACGGAGCACGCCACCTGGGTGCAGTCCAGCCCCTCGTTCTTCGCCGTCAGCCTCAACTCCACGTCGAAGCGCCCGCCTTCGCCGTACGGGATCCCCAACTCCCCGGCGTGCGCGTCACCCCGGGGCACGATCCACTGCGAGGCCTTGGAGCCGCCGGTCGTGTCGGCGCCGCCCACGCAGGGAGCGGGCACCCGGTTGTCCCCGTTGTCCTTGCAGAAGGCGACGTAGATGCCCTTGGCCCCGTCGTATCCCCCGCCGGTGACGCGTACGGTCCGGCCGAGCGGATCCAGACCGGACGCGGCGGAGACGGTCAACTGCTGCCCGCCCGCGCCCAGTACGGTACGCCCGGGTCCGGCGGCGGTCGGGCCCGCGGCGGCCGCCGGGGCCGCCGAGACGAGGACGAGCGCGAGCGCGGCGGAGGCCGCGCCCGCCCGGGCGGGGGTGGTGGGGTGCTGGGGTGTCATGGCTTCCTCGTCGACGTGACCGCGGGTCCGGGAGGGTGGTCGGCTGCCTAGTTGAAGGTCACCGGGACGTGGACGTCGTACTTGCGGCTGGTGGAGTTGAAGTGGTCCGCTCGGGTGACGACGGCGCACTCGACGGTCTCGCCGCAGATGTTCCCGTTGCCGAGGTCCGCCTTGACGTGGATGGTGACGCCGAAGGTGCCGCCGGGGCCGAACTTGGAGGTGTTCGGCAGGGTGCCGCCGAAGGTGTTGTTGATCCAGTGCGAGGCGCCGGTGGTGCCCGCCTGGTCCGAACCGCCGAGGCAGGGGGTCGGCTTGTACTGGCCGGGGGCGCCGTCCACCGCGCAGAGGCCCACGTATATGCCCTTGGCGGTGTTGAACCCGCTGCCGGTGACGGTGACGTTCTGGCCGGCGGCGGTGGCCGTGCCGGGGGCGGTGACGCTCAGGTTGTAGGTCGCCCCGCCGTCCGTCACCGTACGGGTCGAGGTCGCGGCGTTGGCGGAGCCGGCCGTGCCGAGGGCGAGGGCCACGGCGGCGGTCGCGGCGAAGGCGGCACGGGCTGCGAGCCGGACGGTGACGCGGGGCAGGTGGGCAACACGCATGGCAGAACGCCTTTCCAGGAACGGACTTGATCGACTTAGGTAAGGCTAACCTAAGACCGATCGACCCTGAACCTATTGGTCCGGCCCTGGCCGATTCCCGTCCTCCTGGCCGATCCCGCTCCCTCCGCCCGCGCACCCCGCCCTGCCGCCGCCCCTCCGACCGACCGCCCCCGCCAGGCCCTATCCCCGGTACGCCTCCAGCAGCCTCAGCCAGACCTCGCTGATGGTCGGGAACGCCGGAACCGCGTGCCACAGCCGGTCGATCGGAACCTCACCCACCACGGCGATGGTGGCGGCGTGGACGAGTTCGGCGGCGCCCGCACCGACGAAGGTGACCCCGAGGAGGACCTCCCGGTCGAGGTCGACCACCATCCGGGCCCGGCCGCGGTACCCCTCGGCGTACAGGCCCGCGCCCGACACCTTCCCGAGGTCGTGGTCGACGGCGCGCACGCGGTAACCGGCCCGCTCCGCCTCGGCCAGGGACAATCCCACGGCGGCCGCTTCCGGGTCGGTGAAGACGGCCTGGGGCACGGCCTCCGTATCGGCCGTGGCGGCGTAAGCGCCCCAGCGGGAAGTGTCGATGGCGTCGTACCCGACCGCGCGGGCGGCGATGGCCGCGCCCGCGATCCGGGCCTGGTACTTGCCCTGATGGGTGAGGAGCGCGCGGTGGTTGACGTCGCCGACGGCGTAGAGCCAGTCGCTGCCGGGCACCCGGCAGCTCTCGTCCACCCCGATCCAGTCGCCGGGGGTCAGACCCACGGTGTCCAGCCCGATGTCCTCGGTCCGCGGGGCCCGGCCGGTCGCCACGAGCAGCTCGTCACCCTCCAGCCGCTCCCCGCCCGCCAGCACCACCGTGACGGGGCCGGTCGACCCCTCGCGCTCCACCGCCTCCACCGACACCCCGGTACGGACCACCGCGCCCGCCTCCCGCAGCGCCTCGGCGACCAGTTCCCCCGCGAAGGGCTCCATCCGCGGCAGCAGCCCGGATCCCCGTACGAGCAAGGTCACTTGGGAACCGAGGGCCTGCCAGGCGGTGGCCATCTCGGTGGCCACGACCGAACCACCGACGATCAGCAGCCGGCCCGGCACCCGCCGCGCGGAAGTGGCCTCCCGGCTGGTCCACGGCCGGGCCTCGGCCAGCCCGGGAACCTCCGGGACCACGGCCCGGGTCCCGGTGGCCACGACCACCGCGTGCCGGGCGGACAGGATGTGGTGCTCCCCCTCCGGGCTGCTCACGGCCACCTTGCGGATGCCGTAGAGCCGGCCGTGACCCCGGTAGAGATCGGCCCCGGTGGAGTCGATCCAGTCGACCTGGCCCTCGTCGTTCCAGTTGCCGGTCCAATAGTCGCGGTGCGCGAACACCGCCTCCGCGTCGAGCGGGCCCGCCACGGAGCCCGCCAGCCCCGGCACCCGACGGGCCTCGGCCCGCGCCAGCGCCGGACGCAGCAGGGCCTTGCTCGGCACGCAGGCCCAGTACGAACACTCCCCGCCGACGAGCTCGCCCTCCACCAGCGCCGTACTCAGCCCGGCGGCCCGGGTCCGGTCGACGATGTTCTCCCCGGCCGGTCCCCCGCCGAGCACCACGACGTCGTATTCCATCGCTTCAGTCATGGGGCCAGTGTCTCCGCAGCGCCCGGGCCCCGGGCGGCAAGGTCAGGACTGCGGCGTGCCGGGGGCTTCGTCGGGTCGCGGCTGCTCGGTCGCCGGTCCGCCCCCCTGCCCGGACTCGGCGATCTTCGCCTTGACCTCGTCCATGTCGAGGGCGCGGGCCTGTTCGATGAGGTCGGTCAGCGCCGCTTCCGGCAGGGCTCCGGGCTGCGCGAAGATCGCCACCTGATCCCGGACGATCATCAGGGTCGGGATCGAGGTGATCTGGAAGGCCGCGGCCAGTTCCTGCTGGGCCTCGGTGTCCACCTTGGCGAAGACCAGGTCGGGATGGGCCTGCGCCGCCTTCTCGTAGACCGGGGCGAACTGGAGGCAGGGCCGGCACCAGCCCGCCCAGAAGTCGATCAGCACGAACGGGTTCTCGCTGACCGTCCGGTCGAAGTTCTCCTTGGTGAGCTCGACTGTAGCCACGGATCCAGACCTCCTGTTTGGTGCGTGTCCTGTGTGAACGACCGGCCCACCCGTCGAATTCCGCGACCGCCCCGTATCCCTAGAACGGGTGACCGGGCGGGCTGGTGCGTGCCGTCGTCCAGCGGAGTTCGGTGAAGGCGTCGAGGTTCGCCTCCCCGCCGAACCGGGCGCCAGTACCGGAGGCACCGACCCCGCCGAAGGGGGCGACGGCCTCGTCGTTCACGGTCTGGTCGTTGATGTGCGCGATGCCGGTCGGGATCCGTTCGGCCAGCTCCATGCCGTGGGCCGCGTCGCGGGTGACGATGCCCAACGAGAGCCCGTAGGGGCCGGCCGAGGCCAGCTCGACGGCTTCGTCCTCGGTCACGAAGGACCGTACGGGCGCCACCGGGCCGAAGACCTCCTGCGCGTAGGCCGGCGTGTCGTCGGCCACCCCCGCCAGCACGGTGGGCCGGTAGAAGAGGTCCCGGTGGGTGCCTCCGGCGACGAGCTTGGCGCCCTGTCCGATGCTGGCCTCGACCAACCCGTGGACCCGCTCCAGCTGGGCCTCGTCGAGCAGCGGGCCCAGGTGGACCGGCTCGCGGTACGGATCCCCGACGGCCAGCTCCTCGGCCCGCGCCGCGAGCCTCTCGACGTACTCGTCGTGGAGCGAGGCGTGGACGAGGTGCCGGCCCGTGGTCATGCAGACCTGTCCCTGGTGGAAGAAGGAGCCCCAGGAGGCCTGGGCGACGGCGGCTTCGACGTCCGCGTCGGCGAGGACCACGAGAGCCGAGTTCCCGCCCAGTTCCAGGTGCGCGCGCTTGAGGTGGCGGCCGGCCAGCTCTCCGACCGTGCGGCCGGCGGCGGTGGAGCCGGTGAAGGACACCACGCGCACGCGGGGGTCGGCCACCACCGCGGCCCCCGTCCGCGCCCCGCCGGGCAGTACCTGGAGCAGCCCGGCCGGCAGTCCGGCTGCGGTCAGGACGGCGGCCAGGGCGAGGCCGCCGCAGACGGCGGTGCGGCGGTCCGGCTTGAGCAGGACCGCGTTGCCGAGTGCGAGGGCCGGTGCCACGGAGCGGATCGACAGGATCAGCGGGGCGTTGAAGGGGGCTATGACCCCGACGACCCCTGCCGGAACCCGGCGGGTGAAGGAGAGCCTGGGTGCTTCGCTGGGCAATACCTGACCCGTCGGCCGGGAGGCGAGGGCGGCGGCCTCGTAGCACTCCTGCGCGGCGACGTGCAGCTCGAAGTCCGCCTTCCCGGGGATGGATCCCGACTCCCGGACCAGCCATGCCCGCAGTTCGTCGGCGTGGGCCGCGAACAGGTCACCGGCGCGGCGCAGCACGGCGGCCCGCTCCGGGTGGGTGGCGCGCGCCCAGTCCCGCTGCGCGGCGTGGGCCCGTACGGCTGCCTCGGCCACGTCGGCGGGGGCGGCGAGGTCGAGCGTGGCGAGGGTGCGCCCGGTCGCGGGTTCGACGACCGGGGCCGTGCCGCCGGTGAGGGTGGGTCCGTCCTGCCAGAGCGTCGGGTCGAGGAGCGGCGTCACGCGGGGCCTCCGGAAGGGGATGGTGCGGGGCGGGGGGCGGCAGCACGCGCCATCGTGCCAGACCGGAGACACCACTTCTGTTCAGTTATTGGGCAGTTGACCGGCTGCCATGTCCGGAAACGATCGACCGTCGCGCGGTGGGGCGGGGCTCACCTCTCCAGGACGAGCGCGATGCCCTGTCCGACGCCGATGCACAGCGCCGCCATGCCCGTGCCCGAGCCGGCGGCCGCCAGTTGGTGGGCCACCGAACCTGCCAGCCGGGCTCCGGAGGCGCCGAGCGGGTGTCCGATGGCGATGGCCCCGCCGCGCGGGTTGACCACCTCCGGGTCCAGCTCGGGCCAGGCCGCGAGACAGCCCAACGCCTGCGCGGCGAAGGCCTCGTTGAGCTCGAAGGCCGTGAGATCGGTGAGCGACCGGCCCGCCTTGCCGAGGGCCCGTGCGACGGCGTCGACCGGGCCGAGGCCGAAGAGCTGCGGCTCGATTCCGGTGACGGCACCGGCGCTGATCCGGGCCAGCGGTTCTCGGCCGGTGGCGGCCAGCCCGGCCTCGTCCGTCAGCAGCAGGGCGGCCGCCCCGTCGTTGAGCGGGGAGGCGTTCGCGGCCGTCACCGTGCCGGAGCCGTCCGTTCGGAACGCGGGCTTCAGGCGGGCGAGGGCCTCCGGCGTGGAGCCCTCGCGGATGCACTCGTCGCGCGCGAGGTCCACACCCGGGTACGGGACGACCTCGTCGTCGTACAGTCCGGCGGCCCAGGCGGCGGACGCCTTGCGGTGGCTCCGCAGCGCGAAGGCGTCCTGCTCCTCGCGGGTGATGCCGTGCTTCTCGGCGACGAGTTCGGCGCCCTCGCCGAGCGAACCCGTCCACTCCGCGGGCATGCGGGGGTTGGTCATGCGCCAGCCGAGGGTGGTGGACCACATCTGCTGGTGCCCGGCGGGGAAGGCGCGTTCCGGCTTCTGCACCACCCAGGGGGCGCGGCTCATCGACTCGACGCCGCCCGCGATGGCGACGGAGGCGTCACCGAGCGCGATGGCGCGGGCCGCCTGGACCACGGCCTCCAGACCGGATCCGCAGAGCCGGTTGACGGTGACCCCGGGAACGGTGACGGGCAGTCCGGCGAGCAGCACCGCCATGCGGGCCACGTCCCGGTTGTCCTCACCGGCGCCGTTGGCGTCACCGAAGACCACGTCGTCGATGCGGGCCGGGTCGAGTTCCGGCGTACGGTCCACCAGCGCGCGGACCACATGGGCGGCCAGGTCGTCCGGCCGGACTCCGGCGAGTGCCCCGCCGAACTTGCCGATCGGGGTGCGGACGGCGTCGACGACGTACACGTCGCGGACGGTGCGGATGCTCATGGGGTCTCTCCTGGGCGGATCCGTACGGGCGGCGGCGCGTCGGGGCCGGTTTCGGCACCGGGCACACCGCCGGGCACGCCCGGTGGGGCGCGCCCGAAGTCTCCGCCCGGCCGTCACCGCCTGTCAACGGCCACCCGCGAGCCACGGGTGGCCGGCCGGGCCCGCCGGGGCCTCAGGTCGACTCGCGGGGCACCACCAGGGCCGCCATCAGGTCGTTCCGTTCGGTGATCTCCGACGGTTCGCGCACCGCCCGGTCAACCAGGGACGCCAGATGGTCCCCGGTCGGCATCTCCAGCCGGACGGTGCTCAGCCGGGGCCGCAGCAACCGGCCGATGAGCAGGTCGTCGGCTCCCATGACCGCCACGTCCTCGGGGATCCGCAGGCCGGCGTCCTGCAGGGCGCGCATCAGCAGCATCGCGTACTCGTCGTTGTACGCGAAGACCGCGTCGAGCCCGAGCGGGCGCCACCGGGCGGCGAGTTCCGCCGCCGACTCCTCGGTGTGGGCCAGCGGGACCTCCTCGACCTCCGCTCCCGCGACGGACCGGGCCCCGGCCAGCCGGGGCCCGGAGAACAACTCCAGCCCCGCCTCCCGGGGGACGACCACCCCGATCCGGCGCCGGCCCCGCTCCAGGAGGTGACCGGCGGCACGGGCCCCGATCTCCGCCTGGTCCATGACGAGCGCGTGCGCGCCGGGCACGCCGGCGGGACCCAGGGTGATGACCGCGCGGGCACCGGCCCGCTTGAGGGTGGCGACGTTGTGCGGGGACAGGGCGATCTCCCCGAGGGAGATCACGGCGACCGGCCGCAGCTCGGCCCAGGCGCGGGCGGCCTCGTCCCCGTTCAGGCCGAGGCTGCCGTACTGGACCACGGTGTAGTCCAGACGCCGCAGCGCCCATTGGAGTTCGTTGAGGAAGGCGCTGTAGAGCGGCCCGACCGGCACGTGGGAGGTGGGCAGCAGGACGATCCGGGTGTGCCCGGCCCGCAGGCTGCGCGCGGCGGCGTGGGGGACGTAGCCGAGTTCCTCGGCGGCCTCCCGGACCTTGCGACGGGTCGGCTCGCTGATCCGCACGGCTGCCGCGTTGTTGAGCACGTACGAGACCGTCGCGCGCGACACGCCCGCGAGGCGGGCGACGTCCGCGCTGGTCGGCACGTTCGGCGATTTCGATGACTGGGACATTGCCGTCGCATCTTTCCAGACCTGTTGTGCCCCGGGGCCGGCGGATGGCGTGAAACGGATGCTACACAGTGGTTACACGATTCATTGACACGTGCAACCATCTCGTCGCGTTCCTATGGGATCGCGACGCCGCACGCGTCCGACCGTGCCGCCGCCCCGTCGCGCTCCGTCGCACCCCCGCCGTCGCGACGGGGCGGCGCGCACCCCCTCACCTCGCATCGGATCCCGTGCCCAGGAGGGCACCGCGGCCGTTTCCTCCCCCGACTCCGACACCGCCCCACCGCTCCCGGCCCGGCCCGGCCCGGCCGCCGCATCCGACGCTCCACCCGGCCCCGGGACCGCGTCACCGCCCGGCCGCGGCCTGCTCCCCCTGCCGCTCCTCGGCAACACCGCCATGTACACGCTCTGCATCGGGGTCGCCGGCATCCTGCTCGCGCTCCAGGTCGAGCAGGTCGATCCGGCGAACAAGGTCGCCGACTTCGGCCTGATCGCGGGGGTCTCCGCCGTCTTCGCGACGGTCTTCAAGCCGGTCGCGCGGTCCGTACGGTGCCGGACTCTTCGCGGACGACGTCGTCGAGACGCTCCCCCGCGGCGCGGAGCCGACCATCGGCCGCTCGCTCGGCGGGCTGACCCCGGCGCCGGCGGTGGACCGGCTGAAGCCGCACCGAGCGGTGTACTCGGACCCGGCCTGGCACCTGGCGAGCGCCGAACCGGGCTTCGGCCCCGAGGTGCTCGCCGGGTTCAAGTCGGCGGACAAGGAGCGGATCCGGGCGATGAACCCGCTCCGGGAGGAGGCGGACGTGGACGTCGAGGCGGCGACCCCGGCCGTGTGGGACGAGGCCACCGCACCGAGCCCCGCCCCGCTCCTCGGTCGGGACCTGCTGCCGGCCGCCCCGGCGCCGCCCTCCCTCGTACGACTCGCCGACCCAGGCTTCCTGATCCCACCGGAGCGGACCGCGCCGCTGACGGAACGCGGCTCCGAGGTCCGTTCGGTCGCCGGGGCCGGACACACCATCCACCGGGACCACTTCGAGGGGTTCATGGCCTCGCTGGAGGGCTGGATACAGGCCCGCCCGGTGCTGTCCGGGGGCTGTCCGGCCGGGCGTCCCGCCCGCTACCTTCTTGCTACCGATCGGTAGGGGGAGGTCCGGTGGCGGGTTCGTTGGATGTGGTGGGGTCACCGGGAACGTCTCGACCGCCGGGGGCCGGGCTCGCCCCGGGATTGCGGGACATGACGACGGCGCTCGCCCTGGGAGCCGTCACGTCGAGGGAGTTGACCGAGGGATGCCTGGCCCGGATCGCGGCCGCACAGCCCTCGCTCAACGCATTCCGGATCGTGCGCACCGAAGCCGCGCTCGCCGAGGCGGACGCCGCGGACCGGCGCCTCGCCCGGGGCGAGCGGCTGCCGCTGCTTGGCGTCCCGGTGGCGGTCAAGGACGACATGGACGTGGCGGGCGAGCCGACCGCCTTCGGCTGCGCCGGGGACTTCCCCGCGCAGCGCGCCGACAGCGAGGCCGTCCGGCGCCTGCGCGCGGCGGGGGCGGTGATCGTCGGCAAGACGCAGACGCCGGAGCTGGGCCAGTGGCCGTTCACCGAGGGCCACGCCTTCGGCGCGACGCGCAATCCGTGGAACCCGCTCCACACGCCCGGCGGCTCCTCGGGCGGCTCCGCGGCGGCCGTGGCCGCGGGTCTGGTGCCCGCGGCGCTCGGTTCGGACGGTGCGGGTTCGGTACGGATCCCCGCGGCCTGGACCCATCTGGTGGGGGTGAAGCCGCAGCGCGGGCGGATCTCCACCTGGCCCGCGCCCGAGTCCTTCCACGGGCTCACCGTCAACGGCGTGCTGGCCCGCACGGTCGCGGACGCCGCACTGCTGTTGGACGCGGCGAGCGGTTCCGATCCGGGTGACCTGCACCGGCCCGCCCGGATTCCCGCGGCGGAGGCGGCGCTGCGTCCGCCGGGGCGGTTGCGGATCGCGCTGTCCTACGGTATGGCCTTCACCGCGACGCCCAAATCCCTTGATCCGGTGGTGCGTTCGGCGGTGGAGCGGTTGGCCGGACGGCTGGAGGCGCTGGGCCACGAGGTGGTGCCCGAGGATCCTCGCTACGGCCTCATCGGGCTGACCTTCGTGCCCCGCGCGACGGTGGGCGTAAGGGAGTTGGCGGCCCGGGTGCCCGATCCCGCGCTGCTGGATCCGCGTACGCACGAGGCGGTTCGCACGGGGCGGCTGCTGGGCGGGCCCGCGCTGCGGATCTCCCGGTGGGCCGAGGTGGTGCTGCGCCGCCGGGTCGGGGAGATCTTCGGCCGCTTCGACGTGGTGCTCACGCCGACCACCGCCACTCCCCCGCTGCGGATCGGCGCGCTGGCGGGCATGGGGGCCATGGCCACGGACCGGGCGATGATCGCGGCGTGTCCGTACGCCTGGACGTGGAACGTGCTGGGCTGGCCCGGGGTGAGCGTCCCGGCGGGCTTCACCCCGGACGGCCTGCCGATCGGGGCACAGCTGCTGGGACCGGCGGACGCGGAACCGCGGTTGCTGTCACTGGCCGCACAGTTGGAGGCGGCGGAGGGCTGGTCGGCGCACTGGCCCACCCTCTGATCCTCGTCCGTGCCCGACCCTGCAGGCCGCTCACCGAGTCGGAGCGTCGCCCGTTGGGGGGACGGGGACGGCGCCCCAACGGCTCCCGCGCGCGGCGAGGGCCCGGCCCGCGTCCCCGTGACCGGCCGGATCCGGGCGGGTACGAGGCGGGCGGGTACGGAGCGGATACGGAGCGGGCGCGTGGCCGTGCGGGGTCCCGGGGCCAGTAATCTCGCCCGAATGACGGCACTTTCGCATCACGGCAACAGTCACGTCGAGCAGCCCGGCCGGGACGGGGACACCGCCACCACGGAGGCGGATCCGCGCGCCACGGGGCCGGTGCGCACCGAGTACGCTCCCGACAAGGACGGGGATCCGGACCCGGGGGAGATCGTGTGGACCTGGGTTCCCTACGAGGAGAACGACGGCCGGGGCAAGGACCGTCCCGTCCTGGTCGTCGCCCGGGAGGCGGGCGGGCGGACGCTGCTCGCCGTCCAGCTGTCCAGCAAGCGGCACGACGCCGACCGGGAGTGGGTGCCGATCGGCTCGGGGCCGTGGGACTCCGCCGGGCGGGATTCCTGGGTGGACCTGGACCGGGTGCTGCGGGTGCACGAGTCGGGGATGCGGCGCGAGGCGTGCGCGCTGGACCGTGGTCGGTTCGAGCTGGTCGTGGACCGGCTGCGGGAGCGTTACGGCTGGCAGTGACGGCACCCCTCCGCTCCCCGGGGCCATGCCCCCGAGGGTTCGCGCCCGCTTCGATCAGGCCGTCGGCGGCGTCCCGAAGGCGCGGGCGAAGGCTTCCCGGGGCGCGGGGTCGCGGTCGAGCACTCCGAACACGACGTGCTCGAACGTCCCGGTGAAGCGTCCGGCCAGCGGGGCCCGGAAGGCCTCCGCGACCTGCGCCGGGTCGTTCCGGAACACCCCGCAGCCCCAGGCGCCGAGGACCAGGCGGCGGTACCCGTGCAGCGCGGCGACCTCCAGGACCAGCTCCGCCCGCCGGGCGAGGGCGGCCGGGATCTCGGCGGCGCGTTGCGGTTCCTGTCGGCGGATGGTGCCCGCGTTCGGGGCCGGGGAGGTGAGGAAGCCCGCCAGGAAGGGCGTCTCCAGCAGTTCGCCCCGGTCGTCGCGGAAGACGGGGACTCCGGGCGAGTGAATCACCCGGTCGGTGTAGAAGGTGCTCTCGGTCGCGCGGTGGACCTCGTAGTACTCGCGCGCCTCCAGCAGGGTCTCGTAGAGCGCCGAGGCGCGGCACAGCGCCTCCTCCTGCGCCTTGGCCCCCCGTACGTAGCCGCCCCCGGGATTGCGGGCCGAGGCGAAGCTCAGGACCGCGACCGGGGTGGTCGGAGCGCCGGCGGTGGCGAGGCGGCGGGCGGCGACCGTACTGCTCTCCCCCGTGACCTCGATGACGGTGCGGGCTTCCCCACCGACGCGCTCTTCGTCTGGAATGACCCGGTTTGGGCCGTATATCGTGGTTCCTGCTTTGGCTTCCGCCACGGCGGCGGCAAGGGAAACCTGTCGCCCGGACCGCGTCCGGTACGCGCCGGCCGCCACGATCAGCGCGTTCTCCCGCGCGATCTCGCGCAATCTACTGCTCACGCCGCAAGCTTCGGGCTCCGCCCGGGGCAAAGCAAAGGAATTTGTGTCCCGAGGACGGGTAGGCACGGGTGACATCAAGGCCGACGACAGGAGACGAGGAAACGGTGATGCCGGAAATCCCGCCCGATCCGTTCGCCCAGGACTTCGACCACGCCCCCCTCACCGAGGCCACAGCCGAAGAGCTGGTGCACGGCATATGTTTCAAGACCGGCCCGCCCCGACTGATCGGCGCCGAGCTGGAATGGCTCGTGCTCGACGCCGAACGGCCCTGGCTACCCCTGCCGCCCGACCGGCTGGCCGCCGCCCACGAGGCCGCCCACGCCCTGTCCCTCCACTCGCGGGTCACGGTCGAGCCCGGCGGGCAGTTGGAACTCAGCTCGGAGCCCGCCGCCTCCCTCACCGCCTGCGTCGATGACCTCCAGGAAGACCTCACCGCCGTACGCGCCGCCCTGGCGGCCTCGGGGCTGGTCCTGCGGGGCCTCGGTCAGGACCCGCGCCGCCCCCTGCGGCGGCTGTTGAACAGCCCGCGCTACGACGCGATGGAAACCTACTTCGACCGCACCGGCCCGGCCGGCCGCGCCATGATGTGCTCCTCCGCCTCCGTCCAGGTCTGCGTGGACGCCGGTCACGAGGAACCCGGGCCGCTCGGGTACGGCCGCCGCTGGCGGCTGGCCCATCTGCTGGGCGCGGTGCTGGTCGCCGCGTTCGCCAACTCCCCCGCACGCGAAGGCCCGTACCGGGGCTGGCGGTGTGCCCGGCAGGGCATCTGGCACGACATCGACACCCGGCGCTCCCTGGCCCCGCCGCTGGACGCCGAACCACGGGCCGGCTGGACCCGGCACGCCCTGGACACCGGGGTGATGTGCGTACGGTCCGAGGGCGACGGGCCGTGGCCGGTACCGAACGGGCTGACCTTCCGGGACTGGCTGCGCGGCGAGGTCACCGCTGACGCCCGCCACGGCGGCGGTCCCCGCGGGCTGCGGCCGCCGACCGCGCAGGATCTGGATTACCACCTCAGCACCCTCTTCCCTCCTGTCCGGCCGCGCGGCCACCTGGAGCTGAGGATGATCGACGCGCAGCCCGGCGAGGACGGCTGGTTGGTGCCGGCGGCCGTCGTGCACGCCCTCTTCGACGACCCGGAGGCCGCCGAGACGGCGTACCGGGTGGCCAAGGCGCTGGCCGACGCCTACGGCGGCCTGGCCGCCCCGCGCAATCCCCTGTGGCGGACCGCCGCCCGGGAGGGGCTCGCCGACCCCGATCTGCGGTGGGCCGCCGCCGCGTGCTTCCTGGCGGCCCGCGAGGCGCTGCCGCGCCTGGGTGCGAGTCCGCACGTGAGCGACACGGTCGGCGCCTTCACCGAACGCTACGTCCTGCGCGGCCGCTGTCCGGCCGACGAGGCCGAGGAGGACGACCTGTGGCAGCCCGCCGGGAAGGGACACCGCACATGAGCATCGACAGCCCGCACCGGAGCGCCGACCCCGAGTCCCTGCGCGAGCGCGCGGTGGCCGCCCTGACCGCCGCGCGGGCGCGTACCGCCGCGCTGACGGATCCCGTGGACGACCGGGACCTGACCGCCCAGCACTCGCCCCTGATGTCGCCGCTCGTGTGGGACCTGGCGCACATCGGGAACATGGAGGAACTCTGGCTGCTGCGTCACGTGGCGGGCCGCGAGTCGCTGCGTCCGGAGATCGACCCGCTGTACGACGCCTTCGAGCACCCCCGCTCCGAACGACCGAAGCTGCCGCTGCTCGGTCCGGACGAGGCCCGCCGGTACGCGGCCGAGGTGCGGGGCCGGGTCCTCGACCTGCTGGAGCACGTCCCGTTGGAGGGCACGGGGCTCCTCGCCGACGGTTACGTCTTCGGGATGATCGCCCAGCACGAACAGCAGCACGACGAAACGATGTTGATCACCCATCAGCTCAAGGCGGGCGCCCCGGTGCTGACCGCCCCGGAGCCGGACCCCCCGCAGGGCCCACCTCCGGGCGCGGCCGAAGTCCTCGTACAGGCGGGCCCGTTCACCATGGGCACCTCCACCGAGCCGTGGTCGTTGGACAACGAACGGCCCGCGCACGTCCGCGACACGGCGGCCTTCCTGATCGACACGGCGCCGGTGACCAACACCGCGTACCAGGCCTTCATCGCGGACGGCGGCTACCGCGAACCCCGCTGGTGGGCCCCCGAGGGCTGGGAGCAGATCCGCTCGCACGACATCGGGGCCCCGCTGTTCTGGCACCGGGAGGGGGACCAGTGGCTGCGCCGCCGGTTCGGGGTGACCGAGCCCGTTGCCGGCGACGAACCGGTGCTGCACGTCAGCTGGTACGAGGCGGACGCCTACGCCCGCTGGGCGGGGCGCCGGCTGCCGACCGAGGCCGAGTGGGAGAAGGCCGCCCGGCACGACCCGGCCACCGGGCGGTCCCGCCGCTACCCGTGGGGTGACGCGGATCCGACGCCCGCACACGCCAACCTGGGCCAGCGCCACCTACGCCCGGCCCCCGCGGGCGCCTACCCGGCCGGTGAATCCCCCCTCGGGGTACGCCAGTTGATCGGCGACGTGTGGGAGTGGACCGCCTCTGACTTCCTGCCGTACCCGGGCTTCAGCGCCTTCCCCTACCGGGAGTACTCGGAGGTGTTCTTCGGCCCCGAGCACAAGGTGCTGCGCGGCGGTTCCTTCGCCGTGGACGCGGTCGCCTGCCGGGGCACCTTCCGCAACTGGGACCTGCCGGTGCGCCGGCAGATCTTCTCCGGCTTCCGGACCGCGAGGGATGCCTGATGTGCCGTCACCTGGCCTACCTGGGGCCGGAGGTGCCCCTGGGGCGGGTCCTCGACGAACCCGAGCACTCCCTCGTACGGCAGTCATGGGCGCCGCGCCGGCAGCGGTACGGCACGGTCAACGCCGACGGGTTCGGCGTCGGCTGGTACGCGCCGGGCGATCCCGTGCCGGCGCGCTACCGGCGGGCCGGGCCCGTCTGGGGCGACCTGACCTTCGCCGACCTGGCCCGCGTCGTGCGCAGCGGAGCGGTGCTCGCCGCCGTACGCGACGCGACGCTCGCGGGTGCGGACGGGGAGGCGGCGGCGGCGCCGTTCGCCTCGGGTCCCTGGCTGTTCAGCCACAACGGCGCCGTCCGGGACCATCCTGACTCCGTGGCCGCACTGGCCGCGGGGCTGCCGCCCCGGGAGCTGCTCCGGCTGGCCGCGCGCACCGACTCGGCGCTGGTGTGGGCGCTGGTCCTGCACCGGCTCCGGCAGGGCGACGACCTGGGCACGGCTCTCGCCGAGGCGGTCCGCGAGGTGTCCTGCGCCGCGCCGGGCTCCCGGCTGAACCTGCTGCTGACCGACGGTACGGCCATCGCGGCGACCGCCTGGGGCGACTCCCTCTGGTACCTGTCCGATCCGCCGGGCGGCCGCACCGTCGTGGCGTCCGAGCCGTACGACGACGATCCCCGGTGGTGCGAAGTGCCCGACCGGACCCTGCTGACCGCCACCCGTGCGAGGGTCGCCCTGACCCCACTCAAGGAGACCACCCCGTGAGCGACTTCCAGTTGACCCGGACCCTCGACGAGCACGCCGCCGAGTCGGCGCTGCGCACGGACGTCCTGCGGGGGCTGACCGCCTCCCCCAAGGAGCTGCCGCCCAAGTGGTTCTACGACGCCCGGGGCAGTGAACTGTTCGAGGAGATCACCCGCCTGCCCGAGTACTACCCGACGCGCGCGGAGCGGGAGATCCTGCTGGAGCGGGCCCAGGAGATCGCCTCGGCGAGCGGGGCGCGCACGCTGGTGGAGCTGGGTTCCGGTTCCTCGGAGAAGACCCGGCACCTGATCGAGGCGATGCCCGCGCTGCAGACGTACGTACCGGTGGACGTGAGCGAGAGCGCGCTGACCGGGGCGGCCGAGTCCCTGATGGCGGAACATCCGGGGCTGCGGGTGCACGCCCTGCTGGCGGACTTCACGCGGCCCCTGCGGCTGCCCGAGGCGCAGGGCCCGCGGCTGGTGGTGTTCCTCGGCGGGACGGTGGGGAACCTGCGGCCGCCGGAGCGCGCCGGGTTCCTGGCGTCCGTACGGGCGATGCTGTCGCCCGGGGACGCGCTGCTGATGGGGACGGACCTGGTGAAGGACGAGGCGACGCTGGTCGCGGCGTACGACGACGCCCAGGGTGTGACCGCGGAGTTCAACAAGAACGTCCTGGCCGTGATCGACCGGGAGCTGGGCGCGGACTTCCACACCGCCGACTTCGCGCACGTGGCGGTGTGGAACCGGGAGCGGGAGTGGATCGAGATGCGGCTGCGCGCCCGGTCGGCGGTGACGGTGAAGATCCGTGCCCTGGACCTGGTGGTGCCGTTCGAGGAGGGCGAGGAGATCCTGACCGAGGTGTCGGCGAAGTTCCGTCAGGAGGGACTGCGCAAGGAACTCTCCGCGGCCGGGCTCGAATTGACGCAGTGGTGGACGGATGCGGAGGGCCGGTTCGCGCTGTCCCTCTCGGTGGCGGACGGCATCGCGGGCTGATCCGTCCGGTGGGGCGGGCGGCCGGCTGAGCGGCGGGGCGGCCGTGGCTGTGCGGGGATCCCGGGCAGCGGCGGCCGTACCGGCACCGCGTCCCGCGGCGCGGGCACGTCCTGCGGGAGGGGCGCCGCACCGGCCCGTTCCACCCGGCCCGGAGACGTCGCGTCCGCGTCCTGGAGGGCCGCTCCCGGAGTCGGTGCGTGCTGCGGGACGGACTCGCGCGCCGGCCGTTCCGCCTCGGCGAGCACGGCCCGCCGGGCGGCGGCCGCGAGGTCCCGGCGGTCGGCGTGGCGGCCCGGCGGGATCCGCGGCAGCAGCCACACCTCGGCCCGCACCCCGCGGGCCCGGGCGATCCGCCAGAGGGAGGCGGTCAGCGGGTCGTCCCCGACGAACGCGGGCGCCCCGGCGAGCGCCCCGTCCGGCAGCCGGTACCCGATCCGTACGGGCTGTACGGGAACCCGCGCGTCCAGCGCCGACTGGAAGGCGGCCCGCCGGAAGGGGCCCTGGGCGCGGCCGCACCAGGTGGACCCCTCGGGGAAGACGGTGACCCGGTCCCCGCCCAGCAGGACCCGGGTGAGGGTGTCGACGGTGGCGGGCAGGGCCCGGATCCGGTCGCGTTCGATGAACAGGGTGCCGCCCCGGGCGGCGAGCCCGCCGATCACCGGCCAGCCGCGGATGTCGCTCTTGGCGAGCATCCGGCAGGGCAGGACGGCGGCGACGAGCGGGATGTCCAGCCAGGAGATGTGGTTGGCGACGATCAGCCGGCCCCCGTCCGGCCCCGGAGCGCCGTGCACGGTGATCCGTACGCCCAGGGACCGCAGCAGGAGGGTCGCCCAGGCGCGGACCAGGGCGTGGCGGGAGCGGGCCGGGAGCAGCCGTACCGGCGGGGCGGTCAGGACGGCGAGCAGCATCAGGGCGAGGGCGGCGGCCAGCCGCAGGACCGCGCGCGGTACACCGGCGGCCCGCCCGGTGTGGGCGGCGCAGGCGGTGGGGGTACAGGGCCCGGTGGGCAGCCAGGCGCTCATGCGCCCGGGGCGAGCGAGAGGAAGTGGTTCAGGTAGCGCGGGTTGGTCCGGCGCAGGGAGAGCAGGACGTACAGGTCGGCGCAGTCGAAGTTGGTGTCGAGGGCGGGCTCGCCGCAGACCCAGGCGCCGAGGCGGAGGTAGCCGCGGAGCAGCGGCGGCAGTTCCATCCGGCCGGGGGCGGTGGCGCCGTCGGGGGTCCAGGGCAGGTGCGGGGTGACCCGGTACTCCTCGGGGGCGAGGTTGCGGGTGAGGACGGTCTCCCGGGTCGCGGCGGCCAGCACTCCGCCGTCGGAGAGCGGTACGGAGCAGCAGCCGGCGAGCCAGTTGTGGCCGGCGCGGTCCATGTAGCGGGCGAGCCCGGCCCAGACGAGGGCGATGACGGCGCCGTTGCGGTGGTCGGGGTGGACGCAGGAGCGGCCGACCTCGACCAGGTCGGGGCGGATCGGGGCGAGGGCCGAGAGGTCGAACTCGCCTTCGGAGTAGAGGCGACCCGCCACGGCGGCGCGTTCGGGGGGCAGCATCCGGTAGGTGCCGACGACCTGCTCGGTCTCCTCGTCGAGGACGAGGAGGTGGTCGCAGTAGGCGTCGAAGGCGTCGGAGTCCAGGCCCGGCTCGGGCCCGTCCAGGCGGGCGCCGAGCTCTCCGGCGAAGACGAGGTGGCGCAGCCGCTGGGCGGCTCGGACCTCGTCCTCGTCGCGGGCGAGGCGGACGGTGTAGCGGGGGGCGCCGGTGGGGGGTGCGAGGGGGGACGGGGACAGGGGGGCGATGGTCATGGCTGCTCCTGATCCGGGCACGGGGTGCCGGGCCGCAGGGGGCGGACCCGGCTCCTCTACTTCTTCCGTGACCGACTGGATTCGACATGACCGCTCAGCGGCCCCCGGATGTGCGGACGCTGAACTCGGCGCTCAAGAGCGGTGCTCGGTGCTCGGCGACGGTGCTCGGTGCTCGGTGCTCAGCGACGGTCCTCGCGCCGGTGCTCGGCGCCGGTCCTCAGCGGTCGGAGCTGAGGACCTGGCTGATCGTGTCGGAGGCGGTCTTGGCCGCCTGCTTGGGATCCTGGCCGGTGAGCACGGCCGTCATGTACGGCTTGATCGGGTTCTCGGCCTCGATCTCGGCCCACCGGGCCGACTTGGGGGTGGCCCGGCCCTGGGCGGCGCCGGGGGCCATGTTGACGGCACCGTCGTTGCCCTCGACGACGTGCGCGAGGGTGGTCTTGTTCGGTACGTAGCTCATGCTGCGGGCGAGCTCGGTCTGCCACTTCTCGCTGACCAGGGCGGTGATCAGGTCCACGGCGCGGGTGCGGTTCTTCGTCCGCTCGGGGATGATCAGGTCTGAGCCGCCGGTGAGGACCGCTCCGGCCTTCTCCGAGGTCTTGCCGGGTATCGGGAAGAAGCCGAGCTTGCCCTTGAGGGCCGGGTTGGCCGCTTCGATCTGGGCGGCCTGGCCGGGCGGTCCGATGATCTGGGCGACCTGGCCGCGGGCGAAGACGTCGGCCTGCGGGGGCGTCTCCTCGTCGGCGTCCTTGGGCCCGTCGCCGAGCCCCTGGAGCTGCTTGTAGAACTCCATCCCGGCGATGGCCTTGTCGTCGTCGAGGGCGCCGATCCACTGGCCGCTGGTCTCGACGGCGAGCTCGCCGCCCTCGTCCCAGATGAACCCGGCGAGGACGTACCAGTTCTGACCGGCGAGGTAGATGCCCTGCTGGTCGCCCTTGTCGAGCTTCTGGGTGGCCGAGATCCACTCCTGGCGGTTCTTGGGGGTGGCCTTGACCCCGGCGTTCGCGAAGAGGTCCTTGTTGTAGATCACCACGCGGTTCGCGGCGTACCAGGGGACGCCGTACTGGGCGCCGTTGACGCTGCCGGGGTCGGAGAGGCCCTTGAGCCAGTCCTTGCTGCCCCATTCGCGCAGGCCTTCGAGGGTCAGCTCGGAGAGGCCGCCGGTCTCGACGTACTGGGCGACCTGGGTGTTGCCGACCTCGATGACGTCGGCGCTCTCCTTGCCCTTGCCGGCGAGCACGGCGTTGACCTTGTCGCCGATCCCGGTCCACTCCTGGATCTTCACCTCCAGGTCGATGCCGGGATGCCCCTTCTCGAAGTCGGCGGTGAACTTCGTGATGAAGTCCTCGGAGGCGCTGCCCTTCATCAGCCAGAGCGTCACCTTCTCGGACCCTTCGGCCGATCCGCCCACCAGGCCGCATCCGGTCAGGGCGGTCGCGGCCGCGAGGGCGGTGCACACGGCAAGGAAGCGCATCTTCAAGGGGTCACCTTCTGGAGATTGATCTCAGATGGCTTGAAATTGGCATAGACCAATGGGTGGGTCAAGAGCCTTTCGCCCGGGATTGTTCACGCAAAGTTCGCGGACCCGGCCGTACTGGGGCACCTTGGAACAAGGCAACACGACGACTGGTGGGAGAACCCATGTCCAACCACACGTACCGGGTGACCGAGATCGTCGGCACCTCCACCGAGGGCATCGATCAGGCCATCCGGAACGCCATTTCGCGCGCGGGCAGCACGCTGCGCAACCTCGACTGGTTCGAGGTCACGCAGATGCGGGGGCACATCGAGAACGGCGAGGTGGCGCACTACCAGGTCGGCCTGAAGGTCGGCTTCCGCCTCGACGAGGAGGAATGAGGGCCGGGCGCCGGTCACCGCGGACGCCCGGAACCGATCAGGTGCGGCCCTCCCCCTCCTGGGCGGCCTTCAGCTCCGGCGCGTCCGCCGCCCAGTTCGCGAGGACGACCCTGAAGCCGGCGGCGCGCGCCGCCTGACAGACCAGCTCGTCGTCGTCGACCAGCATCCGCACCTCACGGCCGCGGGCGATCCGCTTGAGCACCTCCAGCTTGGTCAGCCGGGCCGGGCGGCGGTCCTGGTTCCCGCGCATCCACAACCGGCCCTCGGGCAGCCCGTGCCGGGCGAGCCAGGCGACGGTGTCGGCCCGGCAGCGCTCCGGGCGGCCGGTCAGGTACACCACCTCGCAGTCGGTCGCGCTCTCCACGGCCAGCGCCACCCCGCGAGCGAGCGGCGGATCGGCCGGGGCCGCGCCGAAGAACCCGTCCCAGTTGCGGGGCCGGCCCTCCAGGAAGTGCTGCCGGTGCGCGGTGTCGGCGAGGGTGTTGTCGAGGTCGAAGACGGCAAGCGGGCGTTGGGACGCGTTCTCGGTCATGCCCGCAGCCTAGAACGCCCCTCCGACACGGCGGAGGCACTCGTCGCCGGCGGCGACCGGGTGATCCCGGGGCCGGGGAATCCTGGCCGCCGCCCGGTGTTGTGACCTGTGTGATCCGAAGAATCTCGATACTCGACCGGTCCCGCACCCGCGAGGGGCACCCGGCCCCGCAGGCCCTGCGCGACACCGTGGAACTGGCCCGGAGGGCGGAGGAACTCGGCTACCACCGGTTCTGGGTGTCGGAGCACCACAGCGTGCCCGGGGTGGCGGGTTCCGCGCCGACCGTACTGGCCGCCGCCGTGGCCGCCTCCACCCGACGCATCAGGGTCGGCACCGGCGGGGTCATGCTGCCCAACCACCAGCCGATGGTGGTCGCCGAGCAGTTCGGGGTGCTGGAGGCCCTGTTCCCGGGCCGGATCGACATGGGTCTCGGCCGCTCCGTGGGCTTCACCAACGGGATCCGCCGGGCCCTGGGCCGCGACACCGCCGACGCCGACCGCTTCGAGGAGCAACTGGCCGAGCTGCTCGGCTGGATCGACGGCACCCAGCGGACCCACCCCGATGTGCACGCCCGGCCCGCCGAGGGGCTGCGGATCCCGCCCTTCGTCCTGGCCACCGGCGAGGGCGCCGGCATCGCGGCGAGGGCCGGGCTGCCGATGGTGGCGGGCGACCTGCGCGGCCGTGATCGGCTCGTGGAGACCGTCGAGCGGTACCGCGCGGAGTTCCGGCCGTCCGCCCTGGCCGACGAGCCGTACGTCATCGTCTCCGGGACGGTCGCGGTCGCGGCCACCGAGGAGGCCGCGCGCCGGATCCTGCTCCCGGAGGCCTGGGCCGTGGCCCACTCGCGCACCCGCGGCAGCTTCCCCCCGCTGCGGCCGGCCGAGGAGGTGGAGGCGCTGGAGATGACCCCGAAGGAGCGGGAGCTGTACGAGGGCGCCCTCACCGGGCACATCGCCGGTACGGAGGAGCAGGTCGCCGCCGAGCTGACCCGGGTCGCCGAGACCACCGGCGCCGATGAGCTGCTGGTCACCACCTCCACCCACGACCGGATCGCCCTGCTGGACACCTTCGACAGGCTGGCCCGGCTCGCGGGCCTCTAAACTGGGGCGAATGCACCGCTCCCCCGATCCCGACACCCGTACGACACCGGACGCCCCCGACCCCTGCGTGCGGGTGCGGGGCGCCCGTGAGCACAACCTGCGCGGAGTCGACGTGGACATCCCGCGCGACACCCTGACCGTCTTCACCGGCGTTTCGGGCTCCGGGAAGAGCTCGCTGGCCTTCGGCACCCTGTACGCGGAGGCACAGCGCCGGTACTTCGAGTCCGTGGCCCCGTACGCGAGGCGGTTGATCCACCAGATCGGCGCCCCGAAGGTGGACTCCGTGACCGGGCTGCCGCCGGCCGTCTCGCTGGAGCAGCGGCGTTCCTCGCCGGGATCACGTTCCTCCGTGGGGACGGTGACCCTGCTGTCGAACTCCCTGCGGATGCTGTACTCGCGGGCCGGTACCTACCCGCCGGGGGCCGAGCGTCTCGACTCGGACTCCTTCTCCCCCAACACCGCCGTCGGGGCCTGCCCTTCCTGTCAGGGGCTCGGCCGGATCCACCGGACCAGCGCGGAACTCCTCGTCCCCGACCAGAGCCTGTCGATCCGTCAGGGAGCCGTCGCCGCGTGGCCCGGGGCGTGGCAGGGCAAGAACCTGCGGGACATCCTGGACGCGCTCGGGTACGACGTGGACGCGCCCTGGCGGGAGCTCTCGGCGGAGGACCGCGAGTGGATCCTGTTCACCGACGAGCAGCCGGTGGTCACGGTGCACCCGGTACGGGACGCCGACCGGATCCAACGGCCCTACCAGGGCACGTACATGAGCGCCCACCGCTACGTGATGCGAACCTTCTCCGACACGAAGAGCGCCACCCTGCGGGCCCGTGCGGAGAAGTTCCTCACCGATGCGCCGTGCCCGGCGTGCGCGGGCCACCGACTGCGGCCGGAGGCGCTGGCGGTGACCTTCGCGGGGCGCACGATCGCGGAGCTGGCGGCGCTGGCACTGACCGAACTGGACGGCGTACTGGCCGGCGCCGATCTGCGCGCGGAGGCGGCCCGGGTGCTCGCCGAGGACCTGCGCTCGCGCATCGCCCCGGTGACCGAACTCGGCCTCGGCTACCTGAGCCTGGACCGGACCGCTCCGTCCCTCTCGGCGGGCGAGCTCCAGCGGCTGCGGCTCGCCACGCAACTGCGGTCGGGGCTGTTCGGGGTGGTGTACGTGCTGGACGAGCCGTCGGCGGGGCTGCACCCGGCCGACACCGAGGCGCTGCTGACCGTTCTGGACCGGCTCAAGGCGGCCGGGAACACGGTCTTCGTCGTGGAGCACAGCATGGACGTGGTGCGGCACGCGGACTGGCTGGTGGACGTCGGCCCGCTCGCCGGGGAACACGGCGGGCAGGTGCTGTACAGCGGCCCTCCGCGGGCACTGGCCGGGGTGGACGGCTCGGCGACGGCACGGCACCTGTTCGCGGACCGCGGGGCCGCCGGGGTCCGGCAGGTGCGCGAGGCGACCGGGGCCGTGCGGTTGACGGGAGTCGACCGGCACAACCTCCGTGACGTGGCGGCGGAGTTCCCGCTCGGCGTCCTCACCGCGGTGACCGGGGTGTCCGGTTCGGGAAAGTCGACGCTGGTCGGCCGGGCGCTGGCCGAGGAGGTGGCCGGCCGGCTGACGGAGCCGGACTTCCCGGTCCGGCGGCTGGTGGAGGTCGACCAGAAGCCGATCGGGCGCACGCCGCGGTCCAACCTGGCCACGTACACGGGACTGTTCGACGTGGTGCGCAAGCTGTTCACCGCTGCTCCCGGGGCGAGGGCACGGGGCTGGAAGGCCGGCAGGTTCTCCTTCAACGTGGCGGGCGGTCGCTGCGAGAACTGCCAGGGCGAGGGCTTCGTATCGGTGGAGCTGCTGTTCCTTCCCAGCACGTACGCCCCGTGCCCGGAGTGCGCCGGCGCCCGCTACAACTCGCAGACCCTGGAAGTCCGTTACGACGGACTGAACATCGCCGAGGTGCTGGGCCTGACGGTGGAGTCGGCGGGTGTCTTCTTCGCGGAGGTGCCGGCCGCGGCGCGCGCCCTGCGCGCCTTGGAGGACATCGGGCTGGGGTACCTGCGGCTGGGCCAGCCCGCGACGGAACTGTCGGGCGGGGAGGCTCAGCGCATCAAGCTGGCCACGGAACTCCAGCGGCTGCGCCGCGACCACACCCTGTACCTGTTGGACGAACCGACGACGGGACTGCATCCGGCCGATGTGCGGGTGTTGTTGCGGCAGTTGCACGGGTTGGTGGACGCCGGGCACTCGGTGGTGGTCGTGGAGCACGACATGGAGGTGGTGGCGGGCGCGGACTGGGTCGTCGACCTGGGGCCCGGCGGCGGCGCGGAGGGCGGCCGGATCGTCGCCGCGGGCACCCCGTCGGAGGTGGCCGCCTCCCCCGCGGGTCGGACGGCCCCCTACCTGGCCCGCGCCCTGGGCCGGTAGGGGGCGCCCTACACGTCGCCCGGCAGGAGGTGCTGCGGGTGCTCGCGGAAGGACCAGGCGCCGCGGCTGCGGGTGAACGCCCAGACCAGGTCGTAGCGGTCGGGCCAGGTCGCGGGGACACCGATGGCGTGTTGCGCGCCGAGGGCTCGGATCAGGGCGGGCATTCCGGTGTGCTCCCAGCAGATGAGCACGGGCATCGGGGCGGCCAGCGCCGCGTGCGCCAGTGCCTGTTCCGCCCCGAGCACGAACGGGGAGCGTACGGGCGTCTTCAGCGCGGCGGCCAGCGGCTCCAGGGTCTGCCGGCAGCGGGCGGGGGCGGTCGCCGGACCGCCGGTCGCGAACAGGGCGGCGGGCCGGGGCAGCGAGGCCCTGCGGGCGGGTGCGAAGAGGCGGGGCAATTCCTCGGCGCGGCGCCGGCCGCGGACCGCGAGGAAGCCGGGGCCCTCGTTGCCGTCGTCGTCCTCGCCGGTGTCCCCGGCGTACGGCTTCTCCGCGTGCCGGATCACCATCACGAGGGCGTCCTTCGCGGAGGTCGGCGGGCCGGGCGCCGGCGGGACCGGCTCCTGCCGCCCGGAGCAGCCGGCCACCGCGAGGGGGGCCAGGGCGGCGGCCAGTACGGTACGGCGGCGCGGGCCGGACCCGGCGGGGGCTTCTGGCATGGG
>NZ_JANFAK020000004.1 GCF_024721315.2 Streptomyces sp. Isolate_45 | reverse complement strand
CGGCGTCGTCCCGGCTCCAGGACAGCTCCCGCGCGAGCGCGGCCGCCTCCGCCGGGTCGACCCCCGCCCCGAGCCTCTCGGTCAGGGTCCGGACCGCAGCCTCCGAAACGGCCCTCTGCTCGACGGCGGCCGCGAGCAGCGCGGGCAACTCCCGCGCCCCGTCCGGCGTGGCGTCCCGGGCGGCGACCGCCGCCGCCCGCAGCCGGGCGCCGTACTCGGCCTCGCGCGCCACCGATCCGGCGCCGGCGGCACCGGATCGGCCGGCGAGATCGGCGAGCAGGGAGTCCACCACGTCCCACGGCGGCACCGCGACGCCCTCCAGGCAGGCCCGCATCCCCTCGGGATCCCGCCGCAGGAACTCCCCGTACCAGCCTGCCCCGGGATCCAGCCTCTGGGTCAACCCCCGCAACCAGTTCGCGAGTTGCCCGATCACCAGTGAAGTCGGCGTCTCCATGACCGCATTGGATCCCACCTGTGTTACGGGCGGGCTACGGGAGTCTCAAAGCTTGACGGCGATCCCGGTGTGCGGCCGCTTCCCGCCCCGCGCCAGGGCGGCGGGTACGTCCAGCATCCAGAACTGCCACTTGTACTTCCGCGACATCAACCGGCGCACGCGCTTCAGCCCCTCCCCGTCCAGCAGTCGCGCCCGCCCGTCCAGCACGGGGGCACCCGCGACGACGCGACCGCGCACGTCACAGGCCACGACGGTGACCCTGCCGTCGTTGCGGATGCGCTTGACCTTCCAGGAGTCGCTGCGCGTCCACACGTACAGTTCGCCGCCGTCGGCGACGGCCCAAACGGGGGTGGCGACGGGGGTGCCGTCCTTGCGGAAGGTGGTGAGGCTCACGTACCGGGCCCGGCCCAGTTGTTCGAGGGACATGGGGGGAGCCTAGGGCCTGTCGTCGGACTCCCGTCCGCCTCCCGACGTCCGGCGGGCGCTCCGCGCCGGTACCCGGCGGCGCGGCAGGGCGACAGCGGCCGTCCCGCCGCGGCCCGGGAGACTACTTCCGCGGCCCGCCCCGGTGCGGGAGGACCACGTCGCCCGGGTCGGGGGTGTGGGTCCGGTCGTCGGGAACGGAACAGGCGGCGAGGAGCAGTCCGCCCGCGAGGAGGGCCCCGAGGAGCCCCAGGCCGAGCCGTTTCGACGCGTTGGCCGCGTTGAGGGCACGGGCGGGGAGGACCTCGTCGAGGAGGGCGGTCGGGATCGGCGCGGTGGGGGCCGCGGTGACGGGGCCGGCCGCGGTGGTTGCGCCGGCTGCGTTCGTTGCGTTGGCGGCGTGCGTTGCCTTCGTTGCGTTCGTTGCTGACACGCCCTCACGCTTCCCCCGCGACCCGGCGGCCCCTCACCGATTGGGCCGATCGGCCGCCGGACTCTCCCCGGGCGGCGGCCCGGAGCCGCACCCTGTCGGATCATCCCACCGGGGGCGTACGGTGGCCGGGCGCGGCGTCCGCTCCCCGCCGATCGGGGCCGGCGTTGCGCCGGAAGGAGTCACGATGGCCGGGAGGGCGGCGCACGTGTGCCGTGACTGCGCGCACGAGCGGGGCGTCCACGTGCCCTCGCTGGGCCGGTGCCTGGGCGTCGGGGGCGGCCCGCCCTGCGGCTGCCGACTGTTCCGGCGCACGGACGAGCCCGAGCCCGCGCAGGAGGAGAGGACGGAGCCGGACGAGCCGCCCTGCGCGGAGTGCCGGTCGCCGTTCGGCGTGTGCCGGTGCGAGTCCTGGTGGGAGCGGCAGCGGTCGCCGTTCGCGCCGTGCGGCGGATGAGGCGGCGGGCCCGTTGAGCGGGGGCGACCGGTTCCTGCTCGCCTTCGCCACCGCGCCGCTCGCGCTGTTCGCGATCGGCCTCACCCTCGCCACCGTCTTCCGTCGCCCCGATCCGCCCGGGTGCGAGAGCTGCCTGCACGGCTTCGAGGAGCACGGACCGGCCCGTTGCGCGGGCCACGGCAGCCCGTGCCCGTGCTTCGGCTACCGCACGGAGTGGACGGACCGACCGGGTCGGCCGCCCATCGGGTGCGGGGGCTGAGGGGGCGCGCGCCGGACGGGTACGCAGGACGGGGACGCGGCACGTCGCGTGTCACCCACCCCGTGTCACCCGCACCCCGTGTCGCCCGCGCCCCGCGTCGGACGCCGGGTGTCAGACCGGTACGAGGGCGCAGCGCCGCATCACGTCGTCCAGGGACAGTCCGAGGGCGCCCGCGAGCGCGGCCACCGTGAAGAAGGCGGGGGTCGGAGCCCGGCCGGTCTCGATCTTGCGGAGGGTTTCGGCGGAGAGTCCGGCTCCCGCCGCGACCTCGACCATGCTGCGGGCGCCGCGCGCCTCGCGCAGCAGGGCGCCCAGACGCTCGCCGCGTTCACGCTCTTCGGGTGTCAACGGGGTACGGACCATGGGGCCAGCATACCCCGGACCCCGATTACTATCCCGGTAAAGTTATACCGGTATAGTTATTGGCATGGTGAAACTGAAGACGAACCCCGAGATCGACGAGATGCGCGAAGCCGGCCGGGTGGTCGCGCACGCCCTGGCCGCCGTGCGGAGCGCGGCCGCGGTGGGGGTGTCCCTGCTGGAACTGGACCGTACGGCGCGCGAGGTGCTGCGCGAGGCGGGCGCGTCCTCGCCCTTCCTCGGCTACCGGCCGCAGTTCGCGCCGGTGCCCTTCCCCGCGGTGGTGTGCGCCTCGGTCAACGACGCCATCGTGCACGGCATCCCCGACGACTACCGGCTGCGCGACGGCGACCTCGTCAGCATCGACTGCGGGGCGCAGCTCGGCGGCTGGGCCGGCGACTCGGCGATCAGCTTCACGGTCGGTCGGGCCCGCCCCGCCGACCTCCGGCTGATCGCCACGGCCGAGGAGGCGCTCGCAGCCGGCATCGCCGCCGCCCGGCCGGGGAACCGGATCGGCGACATCGCGCACGCCGTCGGCAGCGTCTGCCGCGCCGCCGGCTACGGCATCCCCGACGGTTTCGGCGGCCACGGCATCGGCCGAAGCATGCACGAGGACCCGGGCGTGCCCAACGAGGGCCCGGCGGGGCGCGGGATGAGGCTGCGGGCCGGCATGGTCCTCGCCATCGAACCGATGCTGACCGCCGGCGGTACCGACGACTACACCTGCGACCCCGACGGCTGGACCCTGCGCACCGTCGACGGCAGCCGCGCCGCGCACGCGGAGCACACGGTCGCGATCACCGCCGACGGCCCCAGGATCCTCACCGCTCCGTAGGTTCCCGGGTGCCGCCGACGGGTCGGTGCCTACGGCTTGCCGTGCGGGTGGACGACCATCGCGGATCCGCCGCCGCGGCGGGACGTCTCGGCCGCCGCGAGCCAGCGGCCGTCCGGGAGGCGTTGGACGCCGGTGGCGGCGCCGATCTCGGGATTCTGCCGGAAGCCCTGACCGAGGGCCTCCAGTTCGGCCCGGAGAGGGCTGTTCCACAGGCCCGGTTCCAGTTCGGTGGTGGTCTGGTTGCGTTGACTGGCGCGCGGCGCCGCGATGGCGTCGACCAGCGGAAGACCCCGGTCCAGGTGCCCGAGCAGGGTCTGCAGGACGGTGGTGATGATCGTGGCGCCGCCCGGGGAGCCGACCGCCAGCACCGGGCGCCCGTCGTCCAGCACGATGGTCGGGGACATCGACGAGCGCGGCCGCTTGCCGGGGCCGGGCAGGTTCGGGTCCGGGACGCCGGGTGCGGCCGGCGCGAAGGAGAAGTCGGTCAGCTCGTTGTTCAGCAGGAAACCCCGACCCGGGACGGTGATCCCGCTGCCGCCGGTGGACTCGATGGTCAGGGTGTACGACACGACGTTGCCCCAGCGGTCGGCGACCGTCAGGTGCGTGGTGTTCTCCCCCTCGTACGTGGTCGGCGCCGCCTGCCCGGTGGTGGCGCAGGGCACCGGCCGGCGCGGGTCGCCGGGTGCCAGCGGGCTGGTCAGCGCCCGGTCGGGCCTGATGAGGCAGGCGCGGGAGTCGGCGAAGCGTTGCGAGAGCAGGCCACGGGTGGGGACGTCCACGGCGGCCGGGTCGCCCACCCAGCGGCCCCGGTCGGCGAAGGAGATCCGCGAGGCCTCGATGAAGCGGTGCAGGTACTGGCTCTCGGAGAGCTTCCCGACGTCGGTGCGCTCCAGGATGTTCAGGGCCTCGCCGACGGTGGTGCCGCCGGAGGAGGAGGGCGCCATGCCGTACACGTCCAGGCCGCGGTAGCCCACCCGGGTCGGTTCCTGCCGCTTCGTCGCGTACGAGCGCAGGTCGGCGGCGGTCAGGTCGCCGGAGCGGACGTTGCGGACGGCCGCCGGGTCGACCGGGGGCTTTCGGACGGTCCGGACGATGTCGTCGGCGATCGGGCCCCGGTAGAGGGCGCCGGTCCCCTTGCGCCCGAGTTCGGCGTACGTGTCGGCCAGGTCGGGGTTCTTGAAGGTGGACCCGACGACCGGCAGCGCCCCGCCCGGCAGGAACAGTGCGCGGGTGTCCGGGAAGTCCCTGAACCGCTCCTCGTTCGCGGCCGTCTGGGCCCGGAAGGTGGCGTCGACGGTGAACCCGTCGCGGGCCAGTTCCTCGGCGGGCTTGATGAGTTGGCGCAGGGGCCGGGTGCCCCAGGAGTCCAGGGCGCTCTTCCAGGTGGCGGGGGTGCCGGGCACTCCGACACCGCGCCCGCTGGTCTGGCCCTCGGCGAAGGGGATGGGGACGCCGTTCTCCTGGAAGAGGGTGTCCGTGGCCGTGGCGGGGGCGGTTTCGCGACCGTCGATGGTGTGCACGCGGCGGGTGCGGGCGTCGTAGTACACGAAGTAGCCGCCCCCGCCGATGCCGGCCGAGTAGGGCTCGGTGACGCCGAGCGCGGCGGCGGTGGCGACGGCCGCGTCCACGGCGTTGCCGCCGGCGCGCAGTACGGCGATCCCGGCGGCGGAGGCGTCCGGGTCGACGCTGGCGACGGCCCCGCCGTACCCGGCGGCGACGGGCACCTTGGCCGGGGCTCCGTGGGGCGACGGCGGAGCGGCCGCGCCGGTGGAGACGAGCGCTCCGACCAGGGCGAGCAGTGGTAACGAACGTGCGGCAGGACGGTGCATGGCGGACCTCCGGTCGACAACGTCCGCAGAGCCTAGCGCTCGCCCCGCCGCTCCGTCAGGTGACCGGCCCGCCGGTCCGGGTCCGGTCCCGGACCGGCCGGCCGGCACACCGGGCCGGCGGTCACGGCACTAGCGAGTGGCCCCGGCCGTCAGCGCCTCCAGGGCCAGGCCCATCGCCCGGTCGAAGCCGGCGCCGATGAGGGCGCCGTCGGTGGGCAGGCCGAGGCCCGGGTGGTCGCTGGCGACGAGGAGGGTGGCGGCGCGCATCCCGGAGAGGCGGGCCGCGGTGAGGACCGCCGCGGTCTCCATGTCGATGCCGGAGACGCCGGTGCGCCGGCACTCCTCGACGAGCGCCGAGTCCTGCGTGTAGACGGCGTCCAGGGTGTGGACCAGGCCGTCACGGAGGGTCCCCGGGGCGGTGTCGTGCAGGGCCCGCACGAGCTGGTGGTCGGCGACGGCCGGGTACCGGCCGGGGCACAGAGCGGCGCTCGTCCCGTCGGCGGAGACCGCGCCGGTCGGCACGAGCAGGTCGCCGCAGCGGAGGTCGTCGGCGACGGCTCCGCAGTAGCCGACGCCTACCAGGCTGCGCACGCCTCGGCCGGCGGCCGCCTGGATGGCCATCGCCGCGGCGGGCGCGCCGAGCTTGGCGTTGAGGACGGCGATCCGCCGGCCCGCGTACACGCCGATGGAGACGGTGCGGTAGCGCTCCTCGATCTTCAGGTGCTTGTCCCACACGCCGGAGTCGTACAGGTCGGGGTTCTCCAGGGGCAGGACCGCCTCGGCCGGCAGCGGGCCGTCGACGTCGGCGAAGAGCCAGTCGTCGGCGATGGAACGGAAGGCGGTACCCCAGTCCGGCCGGTCCCCGGTCGGTGCGTCAGGCATGTTCACGGCTTTCTCCACGGGTCGGTACGTCGACGCCGCTGCGCCGTGGCGGGACGGACCTCGTCCGGGTGCGGTCCCTGCCCCGGGTGGGTGTCCGTCACCGGCCGCGTGAACGACGACGTGCGCAACATTGTCCCCGGGCCGCCGGCCGGCGCGCTCGGCGGGGTTCGGCCGGTGGCGACGTCAGGAGGGCTGCCCGGACACCCGGAGCGGGAGCCGGGTGATCCCGTTGATGAAGTTCGAGACCAACCGGCGCGGCGGGCCCGCCAGTTCGGGTGCGGGCAGGGCGGTGCGCCACTCCTCGTGGAGGACGCGCAGCTGGAGGCGGGCGAAGTGGGCCCCGAGGCAGACGTGCGGGCCGTCGCCGAAGGAGACGTGCGGGTTGGGCGAGCGGGCCGGGTCGAGGCGGTGCGGGTCGGTGAAGACGCGTTCGTCGTGGTTGGCGGAGGCGTGGAAGACCACCACCTTGTCCCCCGCCCGGATCCGGGCGCCCCCGAGGACGGTGTCGTGGGTGGCGGTGCGGCGGAAGCTGAGCACGGGCGGGTGGACGCGCAGGAGTTCGTCGACCGCCCGGTCCACGGGCGCGCTGCCGTCGGCGAGGCGGCGGTAGGCGTCGGGGTGGCGGGCCAGGGCGAGGAGTCCGCCGGGGGCGGCGCTGCGTACGGTGTCGTTGCCCGCGACGGTCAGCAGGAAGAAGAACATCTCCAGTTCGGCGGGTGCCAGGCCGGCCTGTGCGAGGGCGGTCATCACGTCCTCGCCGGGGTGGGCGCGTTTGTGCGCGGCCAGTTCCCGGGCGTACGCGAACATCTCGCCGAGCAGGGCCGGGGATCGGGGGTTCAGGGGTGTTCCGTCCGGGCCGGTGACGGGCTCGGGGGCGTCCTCGGGGTCCTGGTAGCCGATGATCCGTACGGTCCACTCCAGCAGCAGCGACCGGTCGGCGGGCGGGACGCCCAGTAGGTCGGTGAGGTTCAGCAGGGCGTACTCGTCCGTGACGGCGGCCACCACGTCGGTGCTGCCGTCCTCGGCGCGGTCCCGGGCGGCGGCCAGGAGCGTACGGGCGCGGTCGCGGGCCCGGGCGGCGAAGGCGTCGACGCGGGCGGGAGTGAAGGCGCGGGCGACGAGGCGGCGGAGCCGGCCGTGCCCGGGGGGATCCTGGTTGAGCATGGTGCTCCGCAGGAACGGCAGGTCGGCCGGGTCGGGGTCGCGGATCTGGGTGGCGCCGGCCCAGGAGGAGTACGTGGCGTGGTCGCGCAGGACGCGTACGACGTCGGCGTGTCGGGTGACGGCCCAGAATCCCGGGCCTGCGGGCCAGCCCTGGATCTCGGGCTCGGACTGCCAGGAGACGGGGTGCCGGTCGCGCAGCGTCCGGTAGCGCTCGTGCGGGACGCCTTCGGCGTAGACGCGGGGGTCGAAGACGTCGGGGACGTCGGCGGCGCGTTGCATGGTCCACACCGTGGCGGGCGGGCGGGACGTCCGCAAGGGGCCCGGGGCGGGAGGTTCCGGCGGCGACGGGTCAGCGGTCCGGGTGGCAGCGTTCGGGGTCCAGGGCGGTGTCGGTGCCGTACAGGACGACCTCGTGGTCGGAGCCGAGGGTGGAGGCGGCGCTGCACACGAGTTGGCCGCGGGCGACGGCGTCGAGGCCGGCGACCGGGAAGGGCACGCGGACGTCCAGTGCGTCGTCGGCGGTGGCGACGACGGACACGGCGGCGACGTCGGGGCCCTCGACGGCGGGCAGTCGGGTGCCGAGCCCGGCCCGTAGTTCGGTGCGGCCGGGGCCGCGCAGCAGTCCGAGTACGCCGCTCAGCGGGCCGCTCGCCGCGCTCTGGGGCTGCGGTGAGGGGACCAGCCTTCCGTCGGGGCCGACGAAGAAGGCGAGGGGGCCGCGGGCCGGCGCGGCGACGGCGACCCGCGCGGGCGCGCCGCTCTCGACGACGCCGGTGGGGGCGATCCCGCAGGCGGTGAGCAGCAGGGGGCCGGTGAGGGTGATGCCGGCGAGGGCGGTGGTGCGGCGGCCGGGGACGGGCGGGCGGATCACGCGACGGCCTCCAGCGGCATGTCGACGGTGAACACGGCGCCGGCGCCGGCGGTGAGGGCGTTGGCGGCGCGCAGGGTGCCTCCGTGGAGGCGGACGTTCTCCAGGGTGATGGCGAGGCCGAGGCCGCTGCCGGCGGAGCGGGTGCGGGCGACGTCGGCCTTGAAGAACCGGTCGAAGATGTGTGGCAGCACGTCGGGGGCGATGCCGGGGCCGCTGTCGGTGACCTCGATCAGCAGGCGTTCCCCGTCGGGATGGGGCTGGGTGCGGACGCGGATCCGTACGGGTGCGGAGCCGTGTCGCAGGGCGTTGCCGACGAGGTTGGCGAGGATGACGTCGAAGCGGCGGGGGTCGAGGCGGGCCCGGATGCCCCGGGGGAGGTCGGTGGTCACCCGGTCGTCGTCCCAGTGGCGCAGTTCCAGGGTCTTGCCGACGGCTTCGGCGATGTCCACGTCGTCGAGGTTGAGTTCGGCGGCGCGGGCGTCGAAGCGGGAGATCTCCATCAGGTCCTCCACGAGCACGGCCAGCTTCCCGGTTTCGGAGCTGATCAGGCGCAGGGCCTTGGCGGTGTCGGGGTCGAGCTGTTCGGCGTCCTCGTCGAGCACCTCGGTGACGGCGAGCATTCCCGCGAGGGGGGTGCGCAGTTCGTGGGAGACGTCGGAGGCGAAGCGGCGGGCCCGGGCCCCGGCCTCGCGGAGCTCGGCGACGGATTCCTCCAGGGCGCGGGCGGTCTCGTTGAAGGTGCGGGCGAGGCCGGCGAGTTCGTCGGAGCCCCGGACCTCGATGCGGGTGTCCAGCCGGCCGCGCCCCAGGTGGGTGGCGGCGCGCCGCATGTCCCGTACGGGCCGCAGGACGCTGCGGGCGGCGAGCAGGGCGGGGATGACGGCGATGGCGAGGCCGGGGATGGCGCCCTGTCGGGCGGCCTCGACCATGGCGTCGACGGTCTGTTCCTCGGCGCCGAGCGGCATGACGGCGTAGAGGACGACGCCGGTGGGCCGGGCGGCGCCGCCGTTGGAGGCCATGACGGCGGGCATCCCGATGGTGAGGTAGGACTCGCCGCGGCCGTCCTCGACGCGTTGGAAGGCGCCGTGGGGGTTGGCGGCGACCTGGCGGCGGAGCCGGTCGGTGAGGACGGCGGAGGTCGCGGGGGTGACGTTGGAGGAGGCGCGCAGGGTGCCGTACTCGCCGAAGACGACCCAGGGGTGCGGTTTGCCGCGTTTGCCGATGTCGGTGACGAGGCGTTGCAGCTGTTGCTGTTCCATCGGCAGCACGAGGGTCTGGCCCTCCAGTTGGTCGCGCAGGGTGCTGACGGCGGTGTCCTGGCTCTGGGTGAGGATCGCCGTGCGTGCCTTCTGGTAGGTGAGCGCGGCGGTGCTCACCGCGCTGATCGCGGCGACGAGGAGGAACGCGGCGATGAGCCGGGTGCGCAGGCCGAGGGGGGCGAGGTTGCGCACGGTCGGCTACAGCGGTCCGAAGCGGTAGCCGAAGCCCCGCACGGTCTGTATGTAGCGGGGGCTGCCGTCGGGGTCCTCGATCTTGTTGCGGAGCCGGCGCACGCAGGCGTCCACGAGCCGGGCGTCGGCGTGGTAGCTGTGCTCCCAGACGTACTCCAGCAGTTGTTGGCGGGAGAAGACCTGCTCGGGCGAGGCGCTGAGGTGCAGCAACAGTTTGATCTCGCTGGGGGCGAGGGCGACTCGCTCGCCGTTCTTCGCGACGGTCAGTCCGGCGCGGTCGACGGCGAGCTCGGCGTGGTGCTCGATGCCGTGGCGGACGGTGGCGTCGCCGAGCCGGCGGAGCACCGCCTTGATGCGGGCCTCGATGATTTCGGTGCGGACGGGTTTGACGACGTAGTCGTCGGCCCCGGCTTCGAGGCCGACGACGATGTCGAAGTCGTCGCCGCGCGCGGTGAGCATGATGATCGGGACCTCGCTGGTCTCGCGGATCCGGCGGCACACCTGGACGCCGTTGATGCCGGGCAGCATGAGGTCGAGCAGGACGAGTTCGGGGTGGAAGCCCGCCATGAGGGCGAGGCCCTCCTCGCCCGTCTCCGCGGCGCACACCTCGTGGCCGCGGCGGCGCAGCCCGAGTCCGACGCCTTCCCGGATGGAAGGGTCGTCCTCGATCAGCAGTACGCGTGGCATCCGGTCAGTATCCCCAGAAGGTCGGTGGCTTTCCTCCCGCTAACGGCCGATCCGGCGCCGCAGGGAGTTCAGCAGGTCGGTGATCTCCGTCAGGCGCAGCGGCCCGGCGAGGACAACGACGACGAGCACGATCGTGGCGGTTCCCGCGCCGGCGGCGGCGATGTCGCCGAACCGGTCGGCGCCGCGGGCGGCGGCGTACCCGGCGGCGCCCGCCGGCAGGCAGGCGGCGAGCAGCCGCAGGTGGGTCCGTACGGCGGTGGCGGCGCGGCCGGTGCCGGTCGCGGGGCGCGGCCCGAGCCGTCGGGAGAGGGCGTACGCGGTGACGGCGGCGCCCGCGGCGAAGGCGACGGTGGTGGCCGCGGCCATGCCGGTGACCGCCCAGCGCGTGGGGAGCAGGAAGTACGCGGCGGCCGACAGGGCGGCGTTCAGTCCGGCGATGACCAGGTTGAGGAGGAAAGGGGTCCGGGTGTCGGAGAGGGCGTAGAAGGCGCGGGAGAGGACGTACTGGCCGGAGAAGGCGATCAGGCCGGGCGCGAAGGCGACCAGGATGCCCGCCATGACCTCGATGTCGGCGGGGCTGGTGGCTCCGTAACCGAAGATGCTGCCGATCACCCAGGGGGCCAGCACGGCGAAGACGGTGGCCGCGGGCACCACGAGCGCGGCGCTGGAGCGCAGCGCGTAGGAGACGTCCCGGCGGACGGCCGTGAGGTCGCCGTCGCCGGCGGCGGCCGCCATGCGGGGGGTGAGGGCGGTGACGAGGGAGACCGTGATGATGCCCTGCGGGACGACCCACAGCTGGTAGGCGTTGCTGTAGGCGGTGTAGCCGACGCCGGCCGCGAGGCCCGCCCGGTCGGCGGCGTCCCCGGCGGTGGTGGAGAGGCGGGTGACGACCCAGTAGGCGATCTGGTTGGTGAGGACCAGCAGGACGAGCCAGCCCGCGTTGCGCAGCGGGCGGGCGAGGCCGCTGCCGCGCCAGTCGAAGCGGGGGCGCCAGCGGAAGCGGGCGGCGCGCAGCGAGGGGATCAGCGCCAGTGCCTGGATGACGATGCCGGCGGTGGTGCCGATGCCCAGGAGCCGGGTCTCGGCGGCGGTGAGGCCGTCGGGGGCGTCGTGCGAGAGGGCGAGGAAGAGGCCGAAGACGCCGATGATGACGAGGTTGTTGAGGACCGGGGTCCACATCATCGCGCCGAAGCGGCCGCGGGCGTTCAGGACTTGGCCGAGCAGGGTGAACAGGCCGTAGAAGAGGATCTGCGGGAGGCAGAACCGGGCCAGGGCGACGGTGGTGTCCAGCCGGTCGCCGCCGTAGGGGGTGTACGCGCCGATGATGGCCGGGGCGGCGAACACCGCGACGGCGGTGAGCGCGACGAGGGCCACGGTGCAGGCGGTCAGCAGCCGGTCGGTGTAGGCGGCGCCGCCGTCCGCGTGTTCCCTGGCCGCGCGCACCAGCTCGGGGACGAAGACGGCGTTGAGGGCGCCGCCGACGAGCAGCATGTACAGGATGTTGGGGACGGTGTTGGCGACGGCGTAGGAGTCGCCGAGCCACAGGGTGCCGAGGGCGGCGACGACGACCGCGGAGCGGACGAAGCCGGTGGCGCGGGAGACGATCGAGCCGGCGGCCATGACGGCGCCGCTGCGCATGAGCGAGCCGCCGGCCTTCGTGGGGCCCTCCGTGTCGGCGGGGCCGACGGGCGCCGCGGCCGGAGTCGTTCCGGTGGCGGTCATCGGGGGGGCCTCCAGTTCGGTGACGCCCGACGGGGCGTCGTCGGGCGGGGGGAAGTTGGAGCGTATCCGCCCGTCCGGCATACCCCCGAGGGGGGGGGTTCGCCCGGGGATGTGCGTCCGGGTAGGGCCTTTGGACCCCGTTTCCGCGGCGAAGGTCCCGGACAGGGAGCGGAAGGTAGGGCGCGAGGCGCCTCGGGCCGCACCGGAGGAGATCGTCCGGATATTTTCCGCAAAACGCGCAACCCGAAGGCGCCCCGTTCGCTCCTTGTTTACGGACGTTCGTTACTTTCGGAGGGGTTTTCGTTGAGCCGCACACGCCGTACCGCACTGCCGCGCCGTCGGGGCCGTCACGCCACGCCGGCGGCCACCGCCGCACTCCTGGCCGCCGCGCTGACCGCCTGCGGGGGCGGTTCGGACGCCGGCGGTGACGGCAAGGCCGAGATGAAGCAGAAGCCGGCCATGGCGGTCTCGGTGAACCTGACGGGCGACCAGGTCAAGGCGGGCGAGCCCGTCACGGTGACGGTCGCCGAGGGCAAGCTCGCCCTGGTGAAGGTGACGGACGGCAAGGGCGGGGAGTTGCCCGGGCGGATATCGGCCGACGGCAAGAGTTGGACCTCCGAGCGCAACGCCTCCCCCGGCACCGAGTACAAGGTGGAGGCGCAGAACACCGACAGCCGGAGCGCGAACGCCCAGTTCAAGACCTCGGCGGCGGACAAGGTGAACAAGGTCTCGATCAACATCCCCAAGGGCAGCACCGTGGGCGTCGCGATGCCCGTCTCGCTCGTCTTCGACAACCCGGTGAAGAACAAGGCCGAGGTGGAGAAGCAGCTGAAGGTGACGGCCTCGGACAACACCGAGGGTTCGTGGGGCTGGTTCAAGGACTACTCCGGCAAGGACCGGGTGGACTGGCGGCCCAAGGAGTACTGGAAGTCCGGCACGGACGTGAAGGTCGAGATGAACCTGAACGGCGTGGACTCCGGGCAGGGCGGCGGGCTGTTCGCCCGTGACTACAACACCGAGTTCAAGATCGGCAAGGACCGGCGGATCGAGGTCGGCCTCGACACGAAGAAGCTGTCGGTGACCGAGGGCGGTCAGGTGGTCAGCACGATCCCGATCTCGGCGGGCACTCCCGGCGGCCAGAAGGCCTCGTGGTCCGGGAAGATGGTGCTGATGGCGAAGGAGGGCACCATTCGGATGGACTCCCAGACGGTGGGCCTGGGCGACTCCTACGACAAGATGGTCGACTACTCGATGCGGCTGACCTGGTCGGGCATGTACGCGCACGCCGCTCCGTGGAACGCCGCCAACTTCGGCAATGCCAACACCAGTTCCGGCTGCGTGGGCATGAGCGACGCCAACGCGAAGTCCTTCTACGGGCAGGTGCAGGTCGGTGACCCCTTCGAGGTCGTCGGCAACGGCTCGAAGGGCAACGCCGAGCTGGGCAACGGCTACGGCGAGTGGAACCTGTCCTGGGACGAGTGGAAGACCAGGAGCGCGCTGGGCGCCGGCTCGCAGAACGGCTGATCCGGGCGGAACCCTCCACTCCCCCGCCACCGTGTTGACTATTGGTCAATTGTTACCACCACGTAACTTACTCACGGGTTACCCCGAGTAAGCCCCTCCCGTTACCGTCGGGTCACTTTGACACCGGCGCACGTGAGGAGCGACCGATGCCAGTCCGCACCACCACCGCAGCAGCCGTGGCGGCCATGCTCGCCGCCGCCGCCCTGGGCCTGGCCCCCCACCAGGCCCAGGCGGCGTCCGCGACCGCGCCCACCCCGGCCTCCGCCGCTCAGCCGGAGCTGCGCTTCCACGACATCCCCGGCTCCGGAGGCATCACCCTCAAGGGCAACGTCTTCACCCCGGCGGGTGCCACGCCCGGCCGCACGTACCCGCTGATCGTGCTCCCCACCAGCTGGGGCATGCCGCAGATCGAATACATCGCCCAGGCCCGCAAGCTCGCCGACTCCGGTTACGTCGTGGTCGGTTACACCTCGCGCGGCTTCTGGCTCTCCGGCGGCGAGATCGAGACGGCCGGCCCCGCGGACGTCGCCGACGTCTCCGCCGTCATCGACTGGGCCCTCGCCACCACTCCCGCCGATCCCGCCCGCATCGGCCTGGGCGGGGTCTCGTACGGCGCCGGCATCAGCCTGCTGGCCTCGGCGCACGATCCGCGGATCAAGGCCGTGGTCGCGCTCAGCGGCTGGGCCGACCTCATCGAGTCCATCTACTCCGGACGCACCCAGCACCTCCAGGCCGCCGGCCTGCTCGGCGCGGCCGGCGCCATCACCGGCCGCCCGGGCCCGGAACTGCGCCAGATCCTCGGCGACTTCCTCGGGTCCAAGCTGGACAAGGAGCAGGCGATGATCGACTGGGGCCGCAAGCGGTCCCCCGCCGAGAAGGTCGACCGGATCAACGCGAACGGCGCCGCCATCATGCTCGGCAACGCCTGGGGCGACACCATCTTCCCGCCCAACCAGTACGCGGCCTTCTACGAGAAGCTGACCGGCCCCAAGCGCCTGGAGTTCCGCCCCGGGGACCACGCCACCGCCGAGGCCACCGGCCTGCTCGGGCTGCCCAACGACACCTGGACCAACGCCCACCGCTGGTTCGACCGCTACCTCAAGGGCGAGCGCAACGGGGTGGACACCGAGGCCCCGGTGCAGATCAAGTCCCGCAGCACCGGCGGCTACGAGGGCTACGCCGACTGGAAGTCCGTCGGCTCCGGCGGCACCGAGCGGATCGACCTCTCCGACAGCGAGCACGTCTTCGCCAACGTGGACTCCGGCGCCAACGGCGGCATCGTCATGCTCTCCAACCTCCTCGACCAGTTCCTGAAGACGCCCCCGGTCGCCTCGATCCCCCTCCTGCCCCGTTCCTTCGCCGCCGTCTGGCAGTCGCCGCGCTACGACGAGGAGCGCCGCATCCGCGGCACCGTCCGGCTCCACACCACCGTGACGCCCACCAAGGGCGACGGCACCTTCGTCGCCTACCTCTACGACGTCGGCCCGCTCGGCCTCGGCAAGCTGGTCAGCAACGCCCCGTACACCTTCCACGGCAAGACCCCCGGTCAGGCCTTCGGGGTGGACCTGGAGCTCTTCTCCACCGCCTACGACGTGCCCGAGGGCCACCGGCTCGCCCTCGTCGTGGACACCGTCGACCCGCTCTACATCGAGCACAACCCGACCGGCGCGCAGCTGACCTTCTCCTCGCCGCGCACCGATCCGAGCTGGGTCTCCGTGCCTCTGCGCGAGCAGTGATCCACGGCTGCTGCCGGGCGGTGGGTGCGCCCGCGCGCCGCTACCTTCCCGGCAGCAGCCCTCCCGGACCGGCGTCCGGGACCGCCACCGCCTCGGTCTTGGGGTTGCCCCGCTCCCGCCGGGCCACCCAGGTGGCGAACCAGGACAGCAACATGCACATGCCGATGTAGATCGGCGAGATGATCATCACGACGGGGATGAACGGCAGGTCGTAGTCCAGGTTGGAGGCGATCAGCTTTCCCGCGTGCAGGAACTCCTCGTAGGTGATCAGGTAGCCCAGCGAGGTGTCCTTCAGGGCGACGACGAGTTGGCTGATGATCGTGGGCAGCATCGCCCGCACGGCCTGCGGGGCGAGGACGTACGTCATCACCTGCGTCTTGCGCATGCCCAGCGCGTACGCCGCCTCCCGCTGCCCCTTCTCCACGGCGTTGATGCCCGTACGGAAGACCTCGGCCAGGACCGACCCGTTGTACAGGGTCAGCCCCGCGACCAGGGCGGGCAGCGGCTGGACCTTCAGCGCCACGAAGATGAAGAAGATCATCACCAGTACCGGCATGGCCCGGAAGAACTCCACGCACAGCGTCGCCAGCCAGCGCACGGGCCGGTGGACCGAGAGCCGGCCGCAGGCGAGGATCGCGCCGAGGACGAGGGAGAGCACCGAGGCGTAGACGAAGGCCTTGAGGGTGTTCCACAGGCCCCTGAGCAGCAGCTCCTGGATCCCCTCGTAGGTGAAGGGGTTCCACTTGGCGGCGGTGAACTGCTCGGTGTCGAACAGCAGGTAGAGGATCCAGGCCAGCAGCCCGAGGATGAGCACCGTGGAGCCGATCCCGTAGAACAGGTGTCGGCGTTGGGCCCGTGGGCCGGGCAGGTCGTAGAGGGCGGAGGACCCCAGGTCCCCTTTCAGCCCGTGCGCGGTCATCGGGCGACTCCGTAGCGCTTCTCCAGCACGTGGAAGAGCAGGCTGATGGACAGGGTGATGATCAGGTACCCCACGGCGATCCAGACGAAGGTCCAGATGATGCTGTAGCCGAGTTCGTTGAGGGTCTTGTAGGTGCCCAGCAGCTCGTTGACGCTGAAGGCGCCCGCGATCGCCGAGTTCTTGGCGAGGGCGATCAGCGTGGAGCCGATCGGCGGGATGACCGAGCGGAAGGCCTGCGGGAGGATCACCGAGCCCAGGTTCTGTTCGAAGGACATGCCGAGGCTGCGGGCGGCCTCGCCCTGGCCCTTGGGCACGGTGTTGATGCCCGAGCGCAGTACCTCGCAGATGAAGGCGGAGGTGTAGCAGCCGAGGGCGAGGACGGCGAAGAGCTGGAAGGGCAGGACGATCCCGAAGCGGGGCAGGCCCAGCAGCACGGCGAAGAAGAGCAGGGTGAGGGGGGTGTTGCGCAGCACGGTCACCCAGACCGTGCCGAAGACGCGGAAGGATCCGACGGGCGCCACCCGGAAGGAGGCCATCAGGAAGCCCAGGACCAGCGCCAGGAGGCTGGCGTAGACGGTCAGCTCCACGGTGCCGAGGAATCCCTCTCCGTAGAGGGCGAAGTTGTCGGTGAGTACGTCCATGGTGGTGCGGTCTCCCCTCAGCCCGCCGGGTAGCGGTCGATGGCGGGCGGTGTCGGGGCGGGCTCGCCGGACAGGCCGAGGGTGGCTTCGTAGGCCTTCTTCCAGTTGCCGTTCTTCTCGTTCTCCTCCAGGGCGTCGTCGAGGGCGAGGCGCAGGGCGTTGTCCGAGCGCGGTACGCCGATGCCGTAGGGCTCCTCGGAGAAGGGCTCGCCGACCACCTTGAGCTCGTCGGGGACCTTGGCCGCGTAGCCCAGCAGGATGGAGTCGTCGGTGGAGACGGCGTCGACCTGGTAGGTCAGCAGGTTGTCCACGCAGACGGAGTAGGTGTCGTAGGCGACGAGGACGGCCTTCGGGTATTCCTTCTGGAGCCGCTGGTAGGGGGTGGATCCGGCGGCCGAGCAGACCTTCTTGCCCGCCAGGTCCCCGGGGCCCTTGATGTCCTTCTCGTCCTTGCGGACCAGGAGGGACTGGCCGGCCATGAAGTAGGGCCCGGCGAAGCCGACCTGCTTCTTGCGGTTGTCGTTGATCGTGTAGGTGCCGACGTAGTAGTCGATCTGGCCGTTCTGCAGGGCGGTCTCGCGGTTGGCGGAGGCGATCGTCTTGTACTCGATCGTCTTGGGGTCGAAGCCGAGGGCCGCCGACATCATCTTGGCGATCTCGACGTCGAAGCCGGAGTACCGGCCGCTCGCGGGGTCCTTCTCCCCCATGTACGGCTGGTCCTCCTTGACGCCGACCACCAGGTGGCCGCGTTTCCTGGCCCGCTCCCAGGTCGGTGACTTCGGCAGCTGGAAGCCGGTGGCGACCTTGTAGACGGGCAGGTCCTCGGGCTGCGGGCCCTTGACCGGGGGGCTGCCGGGTTTGCCGCAGCCGGCCACGGCGAGGAGCAGGACGAGGAGGAGGGCGCCCAGTGCGCGGGTGTGTTTCATCGGGCGGCCCCTCAGTGCTTGAGGATCTTGGAGAGGAAGTCCCTGGCCCGGTCGCTCTCGGGGGCGGTGAAGAACGCCTCCGGGGTGCGGTCCTCGACGATCCGGCCGTCGGCCATGAAGACGACCCGGTTGGCCGCGGAGCGGGCGAAGCCCATCTCGTGGGTGACGACGACCATCGTCATGCCCTCGGAGGCGAGCTGCTGCATGACCTCCAGCACCTCGTTGATCATCTCCGGGTCGAGGGCCGAGGTGGGCTCGTCGAAGAGCAGCGCCTTCGGACTCATGGCCAGGGCTCGGGCGATGGCCACGCGCTGCTGCTGGCCTCCGGACAGTTGGGCGGGGTACTTGTCGGCCTGGTCGGCGAGGCCGACCCGGTCCAGCAGTTCCCGGGAGCGCTTGTCCGCCTCGTCCTTCTTGCGCTTCCTGACCTTGATCTGCGCGAGCGAGACGTTGGCGAGGACGGTCTTGTGGGCGAAGAGGTTGAAGGACTGGAAGACCATGCCGACCTCGGCCCGCAGCCCGGCCAGTTCCTTGCCCTCGTCGGGGAGCGGCCGGCCGTCGAGGGTGATCGTGCCCGACTCGATGGTCTCCAGCCGGTTGATCGTCCGGCAGAGGGTGGATTTACCGGAGCCGGAAGGGCCGATGATCACCACCACCTCCCCGCGGCCGACGGTGAGGTTGATGTCCTGGAGGACGTGCAACGTCCCGAAGTGCTTGTTGACGTCCCGCAGCTCGATCAACGGATCGACGGCCATACGCTGCCCTGCCCACTTGTCGGTGTGTCGAGGTCAGCGCAAACTATCCAGCCGCCGAAGGCGACTTCCCCCCGACACGCCTAAAAGGCACATAAAGCAGACCGGGTGCGTCGCGCCACGGACGGGGGCGACGGGTGACGGGCGGGGCGACGGGTCACGGGCGGCGGGGGTCAGGCCTCGGAGGCCTCGGCGTAGGCCTGGCCGAGTTCGGGCGACCCGGTCATCGCCCAGGAGACCCCCGACGCGATCACGTCCAGTTCCCGGCCCGACTCCAGCCGGATCAGCGGGCAGCCGTTCGGCCAGACCTGCCAGGCTGCTCCCGGGACCGTCCGGACGATCACCGTCCCGAGGTAGAAACCGGCGTCGTTGCCCAACCAGGGGACGGCTTCGGGATCCCGCCGCCAGCGCGGCATCAGTTGGTCGAGCGCCTCCAACGAGCCGGGGGTCTGGTCGAGTTCGAGACCGGCCGATCTCGCCTGGGCCCGCAGCATCTCGCACTCCGAGAACAGTTCGGCGATGCCCTCGGGATCGTCCGCGAGGGCGACGGCGAGTCCCGCACCCTGTTCCGTTTCGTGCCGGTTCAGCCAGTTGGCCAGGAAAGGGATGTGCATGCGGTCCAGCGTGGCACCAGGAACGGCCGCCGGCCACAGGGCGCGCCTGTCCGGCCGGGATCGCGGGATCCCGGCCGGGTGCTCAGACCTCCAGGTCGACGACGACCGGAGCGTGGTCGGAGGCGCCCTTGCCCTTGCGCTCCTCGCGGTCGACGTACGCGTCCTTGACGGCCTTGACGAAGGGCTCGTTCCCGTAGACGAGGTCGATGCGCATGCCCCGGTTCTTGGGGAAGGCGAGCATCCGGTAGTCCCAGAAGGTGTACGGCCGGTCGTACTTGAGCGCCCGCGGGAAGACGTCGGACAGGCCCGCCGCCCGCAGTGCCTCCAGGGCGGCGCGCTCCGCCGGGGTGACGTGCGTGAGGCCGGCGAAGACCGCCGGGTCGTAGACGTCCTCGTCGGTCGGCGCCACGTTGAAGTCGCCGAGCACGGCGAACGGGCGCGGTCCCGCCGCGTCTTGCGCGATGGCGGTGGTGAGGGCGCCGAACCAGTTCAGCTTGTAGCCGTAGTGGTCGTGCTCGACCTCGCGGCCGTTGGGCACGTAGACCGACCAGACGCGGACGCCGCCGCAGGTGGCGGAGATGGCGCGGGGCTCCTGCACGCCCTCGTAGTCCGGCCCGTCGGGCAGGCCCATCACCACGTCCTCCATGCCGACCTTGGAGAGCAGGGCGACGCCGTTCCACCGGCCGGTGGCGTTGACGACGGACTCGTAGCCCAGCTCGCGCAGCTCGGCGGCCGGGAACTGCTCCGCCGAGCACTTGGTCTCCTGGATGCAGAGCACGTCCGTGCCGGAGCTCTCCAGCCAGGCGAGCAGCCGCGGCAGCCGGGCGGTGATCGAGTTGACGTTGTACGTGGCGATGCGCATGCGTCCCAACCTACCGCCCCGCACCGACAGTCACAGGTCGGTGTGGTCCCCGGCGGTGAGTCGGCCGTGGGGGGCGCCGGACAGGGCGTTCAGGGCCGTGTCGTAGATGGGCCGGGCGATGTCGGAGAGGTAGGCGTCGTGGATGTCGATGGTCCGGGCCGGCTTGACCTCGCGGACGTAGTCGATCACCTCGGCCACCTTGTTCCAGGGGGCGTGCACCGGGATCATCAGCGTCTCGACGGGCACCCCGGGCACCGTCAGGGCGTCCCCGGGGTGGAAGAGCGAGCCGTCCACGAGGAAGCCGACGTTGGTGACGCGCGGGATGTCGGGGTGGATCACCGCGTGCAGTTCGCCGTGCGCCCGGACCTCGAACCCGGCGGCGTCGAAGGCGTCGCCGTGGCCCACGGTGTGCACGCGGCCCGGGTAGGCGGGGGCGAGCCGCTGCGCGACGGCGCGCAGCGTCCACAGCCGGGCGGCGGGGTTGGCGTCGAGCGCGGCCCGCAGCCGGCCCTCCTCGAAGTGGTCGGGGTGCTCGTGCGTGACCAGGAGGGCGTCCGCCCCGAGGCCCGCGTCGGGTTCGCTGAAGGCGCCCGGGTCGATGACGAGCGTGCGCCCGTCCTTCTCCAACTGGACGCAGGAGTGCAGCCGCTTGGTGAGCTTCATGATCCCAGGCTAGGGCCTGTCGTCAAACTCCCGTCGTCGCCCGGAGGGCGGCCTCACGGCGCAGGGCCTGGGCCCGCGCCGGCCCTACGGAACGGTGGTGGAGACCACGTAGACCCTGGGGTTGGCCGGGTTGGTGAGGTCGACCGTGACGTCCCGGGTGGGGCGCGGGTCCCGCGCGTCCAGGGTGACCCCGTACCACCGGTGCTTGGGGCTCCAGCTCCAGCCGGCGACGCCGGCGTCGTGCTGGGAGATCGACACTCCGGGAGTGAGCGCCTCCCGGCCGGTGCCGATGTCCGCCAGGAAGGTGTCGAACTGGGCGGGCGTGACCCCGAACTGGACGTAGAGCCGGCTGGTGCGCCAGTTGTTGGTCTCCAGGTAGCCGACCCGTGAGGCCAGCAGCGGGATGGGCACCTCGTAGATGCTGCGCTGAACCTTGGACGGCCAGGCCTCGCGCACCTTGACCGCGCCGACCTTGGCGGCCTTGTCGCGGCCGCTCTGCCGGCTCTGCTGGGCGGAGACGGCGAGGTAGCCCGCCGGGACCCCGACGAGCAGCAGGATGATGATCGCGGTGATCCAGCGACGTCGGACGACGTGTCTGCGGTTCTCGGCGGTGGGCGGGGGCGTGCCGCCGGCCCCGGGGGACGGGGCCTGGCGGGGCAGGGAGGGCGGGGTCACGGCTGTCCTGTGTCCTTGGCGTCCGGGGCGTCGGTGGAGCCGGTGGCGGCGCGCCGGCCGAGCTGCGCGTAGCGCTCGTAGCGTTCGTGGCGCTCGACGCGGCGGCGGGTGGCACGCCGGAATCGGCGGGCGACGAGCCGGGCGAGGTCGGCGGCGCCGACCATGCCGGCCTCGGGGCCGAGCTGGGCCTTGGCGATGCGGGCCTCGGGGCGGTAGCCGCGACCGGTGAGGTGGCGGCGGAAGGCGTCCCGGGCGGGGCCGATGAGCAGGTCGTCGGCGGCGCTGACGCCGCCGCCGATGACGAAGCAGGAGGGGTCGAGGGCGGCGGCGAGGTTGGCGATGCCGACGCCGAGCCACTGGCCGATGTCCTGGAGGAGCTCGACGCACATGGCGTCGCCCTCGCGGGCCAGCTCGGTGATGAGCGGGCCGGTGATCTCGGCGACGTTGCCGCCGACGCGGGCGATGATGTTGTAGGCGACCGGGGAGTCGGCGGCGGCCAGCTCGCGGGCCTCGCGGACCAGCGCGTTGCCGGAGCTGTACTGCTCCCAGCAGCCGCGGTTGCCGCAGGGGCAGCGGTGCCCTCCGGGCACGACCTGCATGTGGCCGAACTCGCCGGCGACCCCGTAGCGGCCCCGTTTGACCTGGCCGCCTTCGAGGATCGCGCCGCCGATGCCGGTCCCCAGCGTGATCATGACGAGGTGGTCCTCGCCGCGGCCGGCGCCGAAGCGCCATTCGGCCCAGGCGGCGGTGTTGGCATCGTTGTCCACCATGACCGGGACCGCGAGCCGCGACTGGAGGGCGTCGCGCAGCGGCTCGTCGCGCCAGGCCAGGTGGGGGGCGAACAGGACGCGGGAGCGATCGGCGTCGACCCACCCGGCCGCGCCGATGCCCACCGCGTGGACGTCGTGCCGGTCGGACAGGTCCAGCACCAGCTCGACGATGGTGTCCTCGACGACCTTGGCGCTCTTGGACTTGTCGGGGGTCTCGGCGCGGATCTTCTCCAGGATGACCCCGTCGGCGTCCACGACACCGGCCATCACCTTGGTGCCGCCGATGTCGATGCCGACGGTCGGGACGCGCGGGGCGGTCAGCAGCGACCTGCGCTCACGGGTCCCGACGGTCCGCAGGACGGTGCCCCGCGCCGCCCCCCGGTGGGCGAGCGTGAAGTCCCGGTACGTGCTCATCGAGTCGTGTCGTCCCTCAGTGTGCGGTGGTGCCCGGTGCGGCGCCGGGTGCGGCGTCCGGTCCTGATTCTGCCACCCGCTCCAGCTCGTGGCTCAGCTCGTCCAGCTCGGAGCCGCCCGCCATCTGGCGGGTGAGCTCGTCCAGGGTGATCGATTCCCGGGTGTGGCTGCCGGCCATCGTGCCGCGCTTGAGGAGCACGAAACGGTCCCCCACCAGGTACGCGTGGTGCGGGTTGTGGGTGATGAGGACCACGCCGAGGCCCGCGTCGCGGGCGGCGGCGACGTACTTGAGGACGACGCCGGACTGCTTCACTCCGAGGGCGGCGGTCGGCTCGTCCAGGACGAGGACCTTCGCGCCGAAGTACACGGCCCGGGCGATGGCCACGCACTGGCGCTCGCCGCCGGACAGGGTGCCGATGGGCTGGTCCACGTCGCGCAGGTCGATGCCCATGCGCAGCAGCTCGGCGCGGGTGGTGCGGCGCATGAGGTCCACGTCGAGGCGGCGCAGCGGGCCGCGGCCCTTCGTCGGCTCGGAGCCGAGGAAGAAGTTCCGCCAGACGGGCATGAGCGGGACGACCGCGAGGTCCTGGTAGACGGTGGCGATGCCGCGGTCGAGGGCCGCGCGGGGGTTGGCGAGGGCGGTTTCCTCGCCCTCGATCTCGAAGGTGCCGGCGTCGTGCCGGTGCAGCCCCGCGATGATCTTGATGAGGGTGGACTTGCCGGCGCCGTTGTCGCCGAGCACGCATGTGATCTCGCCGGCCGAGACCTCCAGGGAGACGCCCTGGAGGGCGCGGATGTTGCCGTAGTACTTGCTGACGTCGGTCAGCCGCACCAGGGCCGTACCGGTCTGCGCGCCGGGCGCGGGTTCCGTGCTCACTTGCTCGCCTCCGCCCGCTTGCGCACCCATGCGTTCAGCAGGGTGGCCAGCAGCAGCATCCCGCCGAGGAAGAACTTGAACCAGTCCGGGTTCCACTGGGCGTAGACGATGCCGTTGCTGGTCATGCCGAAGATGAAGGCGCCGACGGCCGAGCCGATGGCGGAGCCGTAGCCGCCGGTCATCAGACAGCCGCCGATGACGGCCGCGATGATGTACAGGAACTCGTTGCCGACGCCCTCGCCCGACTGCACGACGTCGAAGGAGAACAGGATGTGCTGCCCGGAGATCCAGGCGCACAGCGCGACGCCCATGTAGAGGCCGATGCGGGTCTTGACCACGGGCACGCCGGTCGCGCGGGCCGCGTCGGCCCCGCCGCCCACGGCGAAGATCCAGTTGCCGGCGCGGGTGCGCAGCAGGATCCAGGTGGCGACGGCGACGAGGACCAGCCACCACAGGATGGTGACCTTGAGCGTGACGGAGCCGATGTTCCACTGGGACGCGAAGAGCGCCCGGGCGGAGGAGAAGCCCTCCATGTCGGCGATGCTCTTGGTGGAGACGGAGCCGCTGATCAGCTTGGTGAAGCCGAGGTTCAGTCCGGTCAGCATCAGGAAGGTGCCGAGCGTGATGATGAAGCTCGGCAGCTTCGTGCGGGTCAGCATGAACCCGTTGAAGAAACCGATCGCCAGGGTGACCAGCAGCGACACCAGCACGCCGACCCACACGTTCGCCGTCATCTGGTAACTGAACATCGAGCTGAACAGGGCCGACGTGGTGACCATGACGCCCGCGGAGAGGTCGAACTCCCCGCCGATCATGAGCATCGCGACCGGCACCGCCATGATCCCGATGGTGGAGGCCGAGTAGAGGATCGTGCTCAGGCTGGAGGCCCGCAGGAAACTGTCGGCCGCGAAGGAGAAGAAGACGAAGACGGCGACCGCTCCGACGACCGCGCCCAGCTCGGGGCGGGCGAGGAGGCGGCGCAGCGGGGAGGCCGGTGCGAGGCGCTCGTCGGCGGTGGGGGCTGCGGCGCTCACCGGGTACCCCGCTTGATGTACTTCTCCAGCTCGGCGGCCTCGGCCCCCGTGACGATCTGCGGCCCGGTGAGCACCGGGCGGCCGCCGCCGAGGACGTCCGCGTTGTAGCGGTAGAGCCACAGCAGGTCCACGGCCTGGTAGCCCTGGAGGTAGGGCTGCTGGTCCACGGCGAAGCCGAGTGCGCCGGACTTCAGGTCCCGGGCGACGGATTCGTTGAGGTCGAAGGTGTCCACCTCGGCCTTGCTGCCCGCCGCGTCCTTCGCCTTGACGGCGGTCGGGGCGAACGGGGCGCCGAGCGTGACGAGCGCGTCGACGGACGGGTCGGCCTGGAGCTTCGCCTGGATGGCCGCCTGCACGGACGGCATGTTGGTGCCCTCGACGTAGAGGTTCTCCATGGTCCCGCCGGAGAAGGTCTTCTTCGCTCCGGCGCAGCGCTGCTCGTGGCCGACGTTGCCCTGCTCGTGCAGGATGCAGACGGCCTTCTTCCTTCCGCGCTTGGTGAGCTCGGCGCCGACCGCCTCGCCCGCGATCTCCTCGTCCTGTCCGATGTGGGTGAGGGCCCCGTAGGCGGCGGACTGGGCGGATCCGGAGTTGACCGTGATCACCGGGATGCCGGCCTTGACCGCCTTGCCGATGACGTCCTTGAGGGCGTCGGGCTTGGCGAGGCTGACGATGATCCCGTCGACCTTCTGGTCGATGGCGTTCTGCACGAACTGGGCCTGCTGCTGCGCCTGGTCGTCGTGGGAGTAGACGAAGTTGATGTTGTCCTTCGCCGAGGCCTCCTTGGCGCCCTTCTGCACGATGTCCCAGAAGGTGTCCCCGTCGCCCGCGTGGGTGACCATCGCGAAGGTCCAGCGCGGTGTGGACACGGCCGGTCGGCCCGCCTCGGCGGCCTTGGCCCGTTCCTCGGCCCGCTTTCCGCCGGTACTGCTGCAGCCCGCGAGGGAGGCTCCCAGTACCACCGCGAGCACGGCGCCCACGACGCGTACCCCTGTCCGAACCCTAGCCACGTCGCCGCGCCCTTCCCTCGTCCGCCATCAATCGGTCATTCCGGTTCCAGCCGCCCAGTATCCGCCACAGTGGACCATGAAGGGCCATCGGGGCATGCTCGGGCAGATTGACAGGTCCCCCGTACGGGGTCAGGTTGAGTGCATGCGCATCGGGCTCATCGGAACCGGCCGCATCGGTTCGTTCCACGCGGCCACACTGGCCCGCCACCCGGACGCCGGCTCGCTGCTGCTCGCCGACGCCGACCCCGGTCGGGCCGCACGCCTCGCGGACCGGCTGGGGGCCACGGCCGCGCCGAGCGTCGACCAGGTCTTCACCTGGGGGGTGGACGCCCTGGTCGTGGCCTGTTCGACGGAGGGGCACGCCGAGCTGGTGCTGCGGGCGGTGCGCGCCGGGCTGCCGGTGTTCTGCGAGAAGCCGATGGCCCCGGACCTGGCCCGCAGCCTCGCCGTGCTGCGGGAGGTGACGGCCGCCGGCGGGGTGCTCCAGCTGGGCTTCATGCGGCGTTTCGACGCGGGCCTGCGCGCCGCGCGGGACCTGGTGCGCTCGGGCGCGCTGGGCCGGCTGCACACCGTACGGACGATGACGTCCGACCCGGCTCCGCCGACGGCCGGGTACCTGGCGACCTCGGGGGGCCTGTACCGGGACTGCCTGGTGCACGACTTCGACATGGTCCGCTGGGTGACCGGGCACGAGGTCGTCGAGGTGTACTCGGCCGCTTCGGACGCGGGGCCGCCGCGGTTCCGCGAGAGCGGCGACGTCGACACCGCCGCGGCCCTCCTGAGCCTGGACGACGGGACGCTCGTCACCAGCTCCGGGACCCGGTGCAACGGCGCCGGGTACGACGTCCGGATGGAGCTGGCCGGGGAACGGGACCAGGTTTCCGCCGGGCTGGACGACCGTACGCCGATCGCCTCCACCGAACCGCAGGGCCCGCCCGCGGCGAGCAAGCCCTGGGGCGGGTTCCTGGAGCGCTTCGGCCCGGCGTACGAGGCCGAGCTGGCGGCCTTCGTCCGGCTGGTCCGCGGCGAGGGCCCCAACCCGTGCGACGGTCGGGAGGCGCTCGCCGCCTTCCGGGTCGCGGAGGCGTGCGAGCTGTCCCGGCGGGAGCGCCGGCCGGTGCGACCGGCGGAGCTCCCCGATCTGTGAGTGGGCCCGGCGACGGGCGTTCACGGCCCGGCTCCTACCAGCGCACCGGGTACTGCTTGACGCCCCGGACCAGGGCGCCGCTGATCCATTCTCGCTGTCCGGGCACCTCGGCGAGGTCCGGGAAGCGCTCCAGCAGGGCGCGCAGGGCGATGCGGCCCTCCATGCGGGCGAGCGGGGCGCCCAGGCAGAAGTGGATGCCGTGGCCGAAGGCCATGTGGCCCGGGCCCCGGCGGCGGATGTCGAAGACGTCGGGCTCCGCGAAGCGGGACGGGTCGCGGTCGGCGCCGGCCAGGGAGATCAGGACCGCCGAGCCCTCCTCGATGAAGGTGCCGCCGATCTCCAGGTCCTCGCGGGCGAAGCGGAAGGTGGAGGTCTCCACCGGGCCGTCGTAGCGCAGGATCTCCTCGACCGCCCCGTCGATCAGCCCGTCGAAGTCGGCGCGCAGCGCGGCGAGCTGCTCGGGGTGCGCGAGCAGCGCCCGTACGCCGTTGGTGATGAGGTGGCTGGTGGTCTCGAAGCCGCCGATCATCAGCAGGAAGGCCATGGCGACGAGTTCCCGCGGGGTGAGGCGGTCGCCGTCGTCGTCGCGGCTCAGGGTCCAGGCGCTGAGCAGGTCCTCGCCGGGGTCGGCGCGCTTGGCGTCGGTGAGTTCGGTGAGGTAGGCGGTCATCTCCCGCAGGGCGGTGTCCTCGGCCTCCTGGCCGGTGGGCGAGACGATCTCGACGGACCAGGCACCGAAGGGCTCGCGTTCGGCGTCGGGCACCCCGAGGAGCTCGCAGATGACCGTCATCGGCAGGGGGTGCGCGAACGAGGTGACCAGGTCCGCGCCGCGGGCGGGGTCCGACTCCATCGCGTCGAGCAGGTCGTCCGTGATCTGCTGGACGCGGGGGCGCAGGTCCTCGACGCGGCGCGAGGTGAAGGGGCGCGAGACCAGCCGGCGCAGCCGTGTGTGGTGGGGCGGGTCGGCGCGGTGCATGTTGTCGCTCGCGTCGGTGGTCTCGCGGTCGGCGAAGCTGCGGCCGGAGGTCAGCCAGTTCTTCGAGATGGCGGGGTGGACGAGGGCCTGCCGCGCCGCCTCGTCCCCGACGATGAGACAGATTTCCGTGCCGTCCGTCGCCTTGACCCGGTGTACGGGTCCCTCTTCCCGCATCCGCGCGTAGTGCGGGTACGGGTCTTCGTTGAAGTCTTCGGCGATCGAACTGATGTCGAGAACGGGCATGACGGCCACAGTAGGCCCGACGATCAAGCGGGTAGGAGCTACTTTCGGACAATCGTTCAGCCTGCGGCGCGACGGCCCCACGCGGTACCGGCCAGTACGAGGACGACCCCGGTCAGCCCGACGGCGCCGATGTGCTCCCCGCCGATGGCGATGCCCGCCGCGGCCGCCCAGAGGGGTTCGGTGCCGAGCAGCAGGCTGACCCGGGACGGCGAGGTGCGGCGTACGGCCCACATCTGCACGAAGAAGGCGAAGAGGGTGCAGAAGACGGAGAGGAAGGCGAGTCCGGCCCACTGCGCGACGCCGAAGTCGGCCGCGGCCGCCCACGGGGAGGCGCCCGTACCGGGCAGCGCCGCGAGCACGGCGAACACCAGGACGGCGCTGCCGAGCTGGACGGTGGTCAGGGACAGCGAGTCGGCGTCCTGGACGGCCTTGATCCGGGCCATCAGCAGCACGTGGAGGGTGCGGGCGAGGGCGGCGCCGAGGATGAGCAGGTCGCCGAGGCCGGGGGCGGTGAACCCGGCGCCCTGGGTGAGCAGCACGACCCCCGCGACGGACACGGCGGCGGCGCCGAGGAAGGCGGGCGAGGGCGCGGTCCGGCGGACGGCCGACTCGGCGAGGGGCGTGAGGATCATCGTCAGGCTGATGATCAACCCGGCGTTGGTGGCGGAGGTGTGCACCACCCCGTACGTCTCCAGCAGGAAGATCCCGCCGAGTACGAGGCCCAGCGCCCCCGCGCCGCGCAGTTGGGGGGCGCTCAGGGCGCGCAGCCGCGACCAGCCGGCGATGACGAGGACGGGCAGCACGAGCGCGAAGCGCAGCACGAGCACCGCGATGACGGTGTGGGTGGTGGTGATGCCCTTGGCCGCGAGGTAGCTGCCGCCCCAGACGACGGCGACGAGCAGCACGGGGAGGTCGGCGAGCCAGGCCCGGCGGGGGGCGAGGGCGGACGAGGGGGCGGCGAGGGTGGTCACCGGGGCGTCTCCATCGGCGGGAAGGGGTGGAGACTTCGGCGGCTCGCACGGGTGCGGGCCCACGGTAGCCGAGTCGATCTTCCGGGTCGACCGGGTTTCGGGCGCCGCGGGCCGGCACGGCACCTACCCCGATGGGCACGGCGCGCACGTCACCTCCGTCGGGGAGCGCGCCCCCCGGCCGGGCGCCCTCTCCGACGGGCGCGCCCCCCGGCCGCCGCCCCGGGTCCCGCTACTCGCCGACCGTGCCGAACGCCGCGCGGCCCGTGGGGCGGTAGGTGTGGATGGCCGTACCGCTCGTGGTGGTGCGGGCCGCCGTCAGCTCGAAGGCGGTCGGCAGGCCGCCCGTGGAGAACAGTCGACGGCCCCCGCCGAGGAAGACCGGGAAGGTCAGCAGGTTCAGTTCCTCGACGAGGTCCCGGGCGAGCAGCCACTGCGCCAGTTGTCCGCTGCCGTGCACCTGGAGCTCGCCGTCCATCGCGTCCTTGGCCCGGACCACCTCCGCCTGGAGGTGCTCGCCGTCCACGACGGTGGTGCCCGCCCAGGCGGGCTCCTTGAGGGTCGTGGAGGCCACGAACTTCGGCAGGGCGTTCAGCGGGCCCGCGATCGGGTCGGTGGGGTCGGTCTGCTTCGGCCAGTACCCGGCGAAGATCTCGTACGTCCGGCGCCCGAGGAGGAACGCCCCGGCGCGGTCGAACACCTCGGTCATGAACTCCCCCATGCCCTCGTCGGCGTAGGGGGCCAGCCAGCCGCCGTACTCGAACCCGCCGGTGGTGTCCTCCTGCGGCCCTCCGGGGGCCTGCATCACGCCGTCGAGGGTGAGGAAGGTGGTGAGGGTCAGCTTGCCCATGGCTCCGCGCTCCTTGGATCGGTCCGTTCCGGGTACCCCGTACACCGCTTCAGACTCCCCGCCCGCCCCGAACTCATCGGTGCGGCGCGCGTGAACGCCGCGTCCGATTCCCGCCGGCGCCCGACCTGCGCCTCCCATTTCATTGAACACGCAACGATTTACGGGGCCGAACAGCCCCCAACGGGAGGAACCACGATGAACAGTGTCAACTCGGTGGCCCTGGTGACCGGCGGCAGCCGCGGCATCGGGGCGGCCACCGCCCTGCGCCTGGCGCGGGACGGCATGGACGTCGCGATCACCTACACCCGGGACGCGGAGGCGGCCGCCGGGGTCGTCGGCAAGATCGAGGCGCTGGGCCGCCGGGCCCTGTCCGTACGGTCCGACGCGGGCAGCCCCGACGGCCCCGGGACGGCCGTCGAGGAGACGGTGCGCGCGTTCGGTCGCCTCGACGTGGTCGTCAACAACGCGGGCGTCGGCGTCCTCGGCCCGGTGGAGTCCCTCGCCCCGGCGGACGTGGACCGGGTCCTCGACATCAACGTACGGGGCGTCTTCCTGACCTCCCGGGCCGCGGTCGGGCGGATGGCGCGCGGCGGACGGATCATCACCATCGGCAGCTGCATGACCCAGCGGGTGCCGGGGCCGGGCGGCACCCTCTATGCGATGAGCAAGGCCTCGTTGACGGGCCTGACCAAGGCGCTGGCCCGGGAACTCGGCGAACGCGGCATCACCGCGAACCTCGTGCACCCCGGCCCGGTGGACACCGACATGAACCCGGCCGACGGACCGCACGCCGGGCCCCAGGCGGCGACGACGGCCCTCGGCCGGTTCGGCGCGCCGGACGAGGTCGCCTCGATGGTGTCCTTCCTGGCCGGGCCGGATGCCGCGTACGTCACGGGCGGCGAGTTCTCCGTGGACGGCGGGTACGCCGCGTAGCGCACCGGTCGACGGGCACGGGGGACCGCGCGTCGACGGACACGCCGAAGGGGCGCACCGCATCGCGGTGCGCCCCTTCGGGCAGGGCCCGCGCCCCGGGGGTGTCGGCCCCCGGGGCAGTCGTCGGGAGGGGCTGCGTCAGCCGCCCAGCTCCTGGTGACGGGTGGCGTGCGCGCTCGCGCCCGCCTCCGTCAGCGAGCCGAACAGGCGCAGGCGGGAGAAGCCGCCGTCCGGGAAGATGTCGATCCGCACGTGCGTGCCGACCGCCGGGGCGTCCAGTACGAAGCGGTGGTTGGTGTCGGGCTGCAGGCGGGTGCGCGGCAGGAACTCCGTCCACTCGCCCTCCTCGCCCGTCTTGACGGACAGCGAGGCCCAGCCGGCCGAGTTGCCCTTGAGGTAGGCGGTGTCGATCTCGACGGCGCGGATCTCGGACTCGGCGACGAGCTGGTAGCGGATCCAGTCGTTGCCGTTGTCACGGCGGCGGGCGGTCTCCCAGCCGTCGTCCATCTTGCGGGAGCGGCCCGGGTTGATGGTGTTGGTCGGCGGGGAGTAGAAGCGGTTGGACGCGTCCTGCACCGAGCCGCCGTTCTCCAGGGCGACCACGTCGAAGGTGCCGAGCGTGGCCAGCCACTGCGGGTCCGGGACGACCTCGCCGTAGACGCGCAGGCGGGCGATGCCGCCATCGGGGTGCTGATTGACGCGCAGGTGCGTGAAGCGCTGCTCCGCGCCGACCTCGAAGCCGTTGGCCGCGTGGCCGCCGACCGCGGTGCGCGGGACGAGCACGGTCCACTTGACGTCCTCGCCGAGGAGCTCCTCCGGGGTCGGCGCGAGGGCGCCTTCCCAGTTGGTGCCCTCGATGGAGACGGCCTGCGGCATGTTGCCGCGGAAGTGGGCGGTGTCGACGACGATGCCGCGGATCACGCCGGGGGCGCCGAGGCGCACCAGGGCGTAGTCGTGGTCCTCGGGGGTCGGCCACGGCTGGGTGGCGGAGACGCCGCGGCGACGGCGGGTCTCCCAGCCGTCCATGACCTTGCCCTTGTGGCCGAAGTGCTCGGGGTCGAAGTGGGCGGCCTCGGCGATGAGCAGGTTCTCGCGCATGGCGAAGAACTCGTCGTTGGCGAAGGTGACACCGGCGCCCAGCTCACGGGCGGCGAGGTTCGCGTACTGGGTGAACGGGAAGTCCGCGGTGCGGTAGTCCGCGTACGGGTCGCCGCCCCCGTACGGGTTCGCGTTGCCGGTGAAGGATTCAATCGCCACTGTCAGTTCTGCCTTTCGAGGAGGAGGCCCTTGGGCTCGGTCGGGGTGCCGTGGTCGGCGATCTGCGTACCGCGCAGCCAGGTGGACTTCACGACGCCGTGCAGGGTCTTGCCCGCGTACGCCGTGACCTGGTTGCGGTGGTGCAGTTCCGCGGGGTCCACGGTGAAGGTCTCTTCGGGTGCCAGGACGGCGAAGTCGGCGTCGCGGCCGACCTCGATCGCGCCCTTCTGCGCCAGCCCGGCGAGGGCGGCCGGGGCGGCGGACATCCAGCGGACGACGTCCTCCAGGCCGCGGCCGCGCTTGCGCGCCTCGGTCCAGATCGCCGGGAGGCCCAGCTGGAGGGAGGAGATGCCGCCCCACGCGGTGGCGAAGTCGCCGGTCTTCAGGTCCGCGGTGGAGGGCGAGTGGTCGGAGACGATGCAGTCGATGGTGCCGTCGGCCAGCGCGTCCCACAGGATGTCCTGGTTGGCGGACTCGCGGATGGGCGGGCAGCACTTGAACTCGGTCGCGCCGTCCGGGACTTCCTCGGCAGTGAGGGTGAGGAAGTGCGGGCAGGACTCGACGGTGATCTGCACGCCCTCGGCCTTGGCGGCGGCGATCAGCGGCAGCGCGTCGGAGGAGGACAGGTGCAGGACGTGGACGCGGGCGTTCAGCCGGCGCGCCTGGTCGATCAGGTTCTGGATCGCGGTGTTCTCGGCGTCCTTGGGGCGGGAGGCGAGGAAGTCGGCGTACTTGGGGCCCGGGTTCTGCGGCGCGGACTCCAGGTGGTGCGGGTCCTCGGCGTGCACGATCATCAGGCCGCCGAAGCCGGTGATCTCCGCGAGGGAGGCGGCCAGTCGCTCCTGGTCGAGCTGGGGGAACTCGTCCACGCCCGAGGGGGACAGGAAGCACTTGAAGCCGTAGACGCCGGCGTCGTGCAGCGGGCGCAGGTCCTTGACGTTGTCCGGCAGCGCGCCGCCCCAGAAGCCGACGTCCACGTGCGCCTTGGTCCGGGCGACCTCCTGCTTGACGCGCAGGTGGTCGACCGTGGTGGTCGGCGGCAGGGAGTTGAGCGGCATGTCGAGGATGGTGGTGATGCCACCGGCCGCGGCGGCGCGGGTGGCCGTCCAGAAGCCCTCCCACTCGGTGCGGCCCGGGTCGTTCACGTGGACGTGGGTGTCGACCAGGCCGGGGAGCAGGACGTCGTCGCCGAAGTCCTCCAGCCGGGCTCCGGCCGGTACCTCGGCGTCGTGTGCCAGCACGGCCGTGATCTTCCCGTCGGCGACGGCCACCGAGGCGGCGCGCGTCCCCTCGGGGGTGATGACGCGCGTCGAGCGCAGTACCAGTTCCACAGCCACGTCGGCCACCGGAACCTCCCCATCTACTTCCACAGAGCGAAATTCAACGTTCTGTTGACGGAGTCTTCACCCCGATCCGGAGCCCGTCAAGAGCGACCGGAGGGACCGCTGACCCATCCGGGCCGCAATTGGATGTTTCCACAGGATGGAATTAAGATTTCACTATCCAGAATGTAGCTACCACCACCAGGAACCGGACGGGTAACTTCCCGAGGACGTCCACCACCAGGACAAACCCCCTCTGACCGGCGGGGACGGCAAGGGCCCGGCTCTAGGGCCGGCGCCGACCGACCGGTAGGCTGCTCCCTTGCCTGCCAGCACCGAAAGGACCGCGCCGTGCCGACGTCCAGCGCCAGCACCACCGACGCTTCCGCCAAGCCCACCGCCGCCGGCGGGGGCGTCCAGTCCCTTGAGCGCGCCTTCGATCTGCTCGAACGCATGGCCGACGCCGGCGGTGAAGTAGGGCTCAGCGAACTCTCCGCCGCCAGCGGTCTGCCGCTGCCCACCATCCACCGGCTGATGCGCACCCTCGTGGCGTGCGGCTACGTCCGGCAGCAGCCCAACCGACGGTACTCCCTCGGCCCCCGGCTGATCCGCCTCGGCGAGTCCGCCTCGCGCCTGCTGGGAACCTGGGCGCGCCCCTACCTGGCCCGCCTCGTCGAGGAGACCGGCGAGACGGCCAACATGGCCCTCCTCGACGGCGACGAGATCGTCTACGTCGCCCAGGTGCCGTCCAAGCACTCCATGCGCATGTTCACCGAGGTCGGCCGCCGGGTGCTGCCGCACTCCACGGGCGTGGGCAAGGCCCTGCTCGCCCACACCCCGGCCGACGAGGTCCGCGCCCTGCTCTCCCGCACCGGGATGCCGGCCGCGACCGAGAAGACCATCACCACGCCCGACGGCTTCCTGGAGGCGCTGGAGAAGGTCCGCAGGGCCGGCTACGCGGTCGACGACAACGAGCAGGAAATAGGAGTCCGCTGCCTGGCCGTGTCGGTGCCGAACTCGCCGACCGCCGCCGCGATCTCCATCTCGGGACCCGCGGGCCGGGTCACCGAGGCCGTCGCCGAGTCCTTCGTCCCGATCCTCCAGGGCGTCGCCGCCGAACTGTCGGTGGCCCTGCAGAGCCAGAACCCGGCCTGATCACCCGCGTACGAAGGCCCCCGCGGCCCCTCTCCGGAGGGGCCGCGGGGGCCTTCGTACGTGGTGGGCGGGGGCGGCGCCCGGGCGGGCTCAGGCCGTCGGGAGGGACGGCGCCGCCGCGGTGAGGCGGCCGTCGGCCATCGTCACCGTCCGGTCCGCGCGCTCCAGGTGGGCGTGGTCGTGGGTGACCAGCACCGTGGCCGTGGAGCGCTCGCGCGTGAGGCCGACCAGCAGGTCGAGCACGGCCGCGCCCCGCTCGTGGTCGAGGGCGCTGGTGGGCTCGTCGACGAGCAGCACCGAAGGCTCGTTCATCAGGGCGCGGGCTATGTTCACGCGCTGGCGCTGGCCGCCCGACAGCTCGTGCGGGCGCTTGCCCGTCTTGTCGGCCAGGCCCACCGCCTCCAGCAGCTCCACCGCGCGCCGGCGCAGCAGCCGCGCCGGTCGGCCGGAGATGTGGCTCATCACCTGGAGCTGCTCCAGCGCGGTCAGCGACGCCAGCAGGTTCGGCTGCTGGAAGACGATGCCGATCTCCTCCCGCCGCAGGGCCGACTTCTCGGCGGCGCCGAGCCTCGCGGTGTCGCGGCCCGCGACGACGACCCGACCGGAATCCGGGGTGACCAGGGTGGCGGCGACGGCCAGCAGGCTGGACTTGCCGGAGCCGGAGGGGCCGATGACCGCGGTCATGGTGCCCGCGGGCACCTCCAGGGACACCGCGTCCAGGGCGGTGAGGCGGCCGTCCCCGTCGGGGTAGGTGAGCGTGACGTCGTGGACGAGCAGGGTCATCGGGCGCTCCCGAGGGCGGTCAGCGGGTCGACGGCGGTGATCCGCCGGATGGACAGGGCGGCGCCCAGCACGCCCAGCGCGATCATGATCGCGGCCGGGACCAGCACCGTGGCCGCGTCGAGGACGAAGGGCACGTCACCGCCGCTGATCAGCGTTCCGGCGGCGACGGCCAGGGCGGTCCCCGCCCCGGTGCCGATCGCGAGCATCACCACGGCCTGCCCGAGGGCGTCCTTCAGCAGGTACGGGGTGGAGGCGCCGAGCGCCTTCAGGACGGCGATGTCGCCGCTGCGCTGGATCGTCCACACCGTGAAGAAGGCCCCTATGACCAGGGCCGAGATGGCGAAGAGGAAGCCGCGCATCAGCTGGAGCGAGCCGTTCTCCGCCTGATAGGACCCTATGGCGCCGAGGGCGTCCTCGACGGTCAGGGCGCTGGTCGAGGCGGCCCGGTCACCGGCGGCCCAGTCCACCGGTCCGTCGCCCCGCAGGGCCAGGACGGTGGCGAGGGACTCCAGCGAGGTGCCCGGATTGCCGATGCGCTGCCAGTCGTTGATGTCCATCCACACCACGGGGGTGTGGCTGTAGGAGGCCGTGCCGGCGACGGCGGCCACCGTCAGCTCCAACGGGCCGGCCTTCAGTTTGCCGCCCGCCACGAGCCCGCCGAGTTCGGCCGCGGCCTTCTCGCTGAGGACCACCTGCCCCTGCGTGAGCCCGGCCCCGGCGGGAGCGAGGGCGCCCGCCGACTCGACGCCGAAGAGGGACACGGCCGCGGTGCGCTCACCGGAGACGGCGTTGGTGGTGCGGATCCCGATCGGCTCCACCGACTTCACCCCCGGACGTTCGCGCCAGGCCCGCCAAGCCCCCTCGGGCACCAGGGAGCTGGTGAAGGACACCTTCTGGTCCCCGGCCGGCGCGGCGAAGGCCAGCCGGGTCGCGGGCAGCCCCGTGATCGCCGAGATGTTCTCCCGGGCCAGTCCGGACGTGAGCCCCGACAACAGGCCGACCAACAGTGTGATCAGCAGGACGACGGAGCCCATGAGGGCGAACCGGCCCTTGGCGAACCGTAGATCTCTCCATGCGACGAACATGTCCCCACCTTGGTCTTCCGTGTGGGCACAGGACATCGCGCCACGGTAGTGATCCTCGTATCGAAAGAGGCGCCCCGACATCGAACTTTTGGTTGACCGGTGCCCCCGGCCGCCGACTTACGCTGGTCGGGCCATGTCCGACGCCCCGCGCCCGCGCCCCCTCACCCCCGTCTCCCGCGTCCTGCGGCTGTGCCTGCACGCGCTGCTCTTCGGGCTGCTCGCGCTGGCCGCCGGCCGGGCCGTCGCCGGGTCGGCGCCGCACGCCGGGGCAGTGATCGCGGCCGGCGCGCTGCTGGCCGCCGTGTACGTCGCGGGCGTACTGGCCCCCGCCGTGCACAGCTCCCCGCGCGCCGCGGCCGTGTGGCTGGCCGGCGTCGGGGCGGCCTGGGCCGCGCTGCTGGTCGTCTCCCCCGACGGGCTGTGGATCGCCTTCCCGCTGTACTTCCTGGAACTGCACCTGCTGCGGCTGCGCTGGGGCGTCGCGGCCGTCGCCGTCACCGCCTGCGCGGCGATCGGCGGGTTCCTCGCCCACAGCGGCGCGGTGACCCCCGGGGCCTTCCTGGGACCGCTGCTGGGCGGGGCGGTCGCCGTCGCCACGGTCCTCGGCTACCAGGCCCTCTACCGCGAGAGCGAACGGCGCCGCGAGCTGATCGAGGAACTCATGGCCACCCGGGCCGAGCTGGCCGCCGCCGAGCGGAGCGCGGGGATCCTCGCCGAACGCGAACGCCTGGCCCGCGAGATCCACGACACCCTGGCCCAGGGCCTGTCGTCGATCCAGCTGCTGCTGCGCGCGGCGGAACGCGCCCTGCCACCCGACGCGCCGGCCTCCGAGCACATCGCCCGGGCCCGGGAGGCCGCGCAGGAGAACCTCGCCGAAGCGCGGCGCTTCGTACGGGCCCTGACCCCGCCGGACCTGGAGCACGGCTCGCTCGCGGGGGCCCTGGAGCGGCTCTGCTCGGGAGTTCCCGGTCCGCGCGTGCGGTTCTCCGTGAGCGGCGACCCGCGCGTCCTGCCCACCCCGTACGAGGTGGCGCTGCTGCGGATCGCCCAGTCGGCGCTGGCCAACGTCGTACGGCACGCGCGGGCCGGGCGCGCCGAGATCACCCTGACCTTCATGGACACCTCGGTGACCCTGGACATCGTCGACGACGGCCGCGGCTTCGACCCCGCCGCCGCCCCGTCGACGCCCGCGGACGGCGGCGGCTTCGGCCTGCCCGCGATGCGCGCGCGGGCCGAGACCCTCGGCGGACTGTTCACCGTAGAGTCCGACCCCGGCCAGGGCACCGCCGTGGCCGTCACCCTGCCCCTGCCCCTGGAGGCGACCTGATGACGATCCGGCTGCTGCTCGCCGACGACCACCCCGTGGTGCGGGCCGGGCTGCGCGCGGTCCTGGACACCGAACCGGACTTCGAGGTGGTCGCGGAGGCGGCGACGGCGGAGCGGGCGGTGGAACTGGCGGCCTCCGAGCCGGTGGACGTGGTCCTGATGGACCTCCAGTTCGGGGCCGGGATGCACGGCTCGGCGGCCACGGCGGCGATCACCGGGCGGGCCGGCGCCCCCCGCGTGCTGGTGCTGACCACCTACGACACCGACGCGGACATCCTGGCGGCGGTGGAGGCGGGCGCCGCCGGCTACCTGTTGAAGGACGCGCCGCCGGAGGAGCTGGCGGCGGCGGTGCGCACCGCCGCTGCGGGCCAGTCGGCGCTGGCCCCGGCGGTGGCGCTGCGGCTGATGGACCGGATGCGGACGCCCGCGGAAGCGCTGACGAAGCGGGAGCTGGAGGTGCTCCAACTGGTCGCCGACGGCCTGTCGAACCAGCAGATCTCCAAGCGGCTCTTCCTCAGCCAGGCCACGGTCAAGTCCCACCTGGTGCACGTCTACGCGAAGCTCGGCGTCGACTCCCGGACGGCCGCCGTGGCGGCGGCCGGCTCCCGCCGGCTGATCCGCCGCGCCCCGTAGCCGGAGGCCGGGGTGGGGCCCGCCCCCCTGTCGGGACACCGGCAGGCAGGCGGGTGCGCGGGCGGCCGGCGGCGGGAGCATCGGGGTGTCGAGTCCCCGGCCCGAGAGCGAGCGCCCGTGTCCGCCGAATCCCGCCCCGTCGTTTCCGGCACCGCCGTTCCCGAATCCCGCGTCCCGGCCCCGGCCGGTTCCGCCCCGGGGCCCGCCGGGCCGCCCGCCGCCGTCCGTACCGCCTGGGCCCTGTGGCTCACGGCCGTCGGGGCCGGGGCGTTCGAGACCGCGCTCATGGTCGCCCGGACACCGGGTGACGCCGGAGCGGGCCTGGTCTTCCGCTTCGCCGTGTTCACCGTCGCCGTCCTGGTCGCCTTCCGGATGCGGTCGGGCGCCGGCTGGGCCCGGATCGCGCTGGCCGTCGGACTCGGCGTGCTAGGCACCGCCTCGTTGGTCGTCGAGCCGCTCGGGTACCTGCTCGACGGCGGCTCCCCCGGCGACGCGCTCGGCCGGGCCGACTTCCTGGACCTGGTCTTCGGCGCGAGCCGCGTCGTTCACCTGGCGGCCGTACTGACCGCAGTGGTCCTGATGTTCCGACCCGCGGCGAACGCGTACTTCCGCGCCCGCCGGTGACCGCCGGGCCTACGCCACCCAGTACGGCCGCTCCACCGCCGGAGTCAGCGGCACGCCCTCGTGGAAGGCCTTCGCGAGGAGCCGTACGCCCTCGTCCAGCCGGTCCGGGGGCAGGGTGTACGGGATCCGCAGCCGGTGTTCGAAGGTGCCCGGGTCCACCCCGAAGCGGGCCCCGCGCCCGATGTGCACGCCGACGGCCGCCGCCCGTTCCGCGAGCGCCGAGCTGACCGGTTCGCCGAGGTCCACCCAGAGCGAGAGGCCGCCCGGGGGCAACTGCCAGGACCACTCGGGGGTGTGCCGCTGGAGCGAGGCGACGAGGGCCTCGCGCCGGTCGCGCAGCTGGTCCAGGCGCTCCGGCAGGGTCCGGTCGAGGGCGTCCATCAGCGGGAGCGCCACGACCTGGTCGAGCACGGAGCCGGTCATGTCCGCCGAGACCCGTACGGCCGTCAGCTCGGTGATCATCTTGGCGGTGGCCCGGATCCAGCCGACGCGCAGGCCGCCCCAGTGCGTCTTGCTGAGCGAGCCGATGGTGATCACGTGGTCGGCGCCGCCGCGCGGGGCCAGCGAGGCCAGCGGCGCGGGCGACGGTACGTCCAGGGCGATGTCGGCGATGGTCTCGTCGACCACCAGCCAGGTGCCGGTGGCCCGGGTCGCGGCGAGCAGGCGCAACCGCTGCTCCGGCGGCATCAGCGCGCCCGTGGGGTTGTGGAAGTCCGGGATGGCGTACGCGAGCCGGGGGACGGTCTGGCGCAGCGTGGACTCGGCGATCTCCAGGTCCCAGCCGGCGTCGGAGACGGCGATGGAGCCGGTGCGCAGCCGGGCGTGGCGCAGGGCGTCGAGGGCGTTGGCGTAGGTGGGGTTCTCGGTGACGACCCGGTCCCCGGGCCGGCAGAGCAGGCTGACGACCAGGGCGAAGGCCTGCTGGGCCCCGGCGGTGACCAGGATCTGCTCGGGGCGGGTGGGCAGCCCGCGCCGGGTGAACCGTTCGGCGACGGCGGTGCGCAGGTCGGGCAGGCCGAAGGGGTGGTAGCCGGGGGTGCGGGCGAGCTCGGGAAGTCGGGGCGCGGCCCAGGCCAGGGCCTCCGCGAGGCTGCCGTCGGGGGCTCCCATGGCGGCGATGGCGAGGTCGATGCCCGGTTCGTCGTCGGCTCGCCCGCCGATGCCGCCGCCGACGAGGGCGTGGGCGCCGACGGGGCGGTGGCCGTCGGGCAGTTCGGTCCAGGTGCCCGAGCCGCGCCGGCTGCGTACGTAGCCGCTCTCGCGGAGCAGGTCGTAGGCACCGGTGACGGTGGCCCGACTGGCGCCGATGGCCTCGGCCAGTTCGCGTTCGGCGGGGAGGCGGACGTGCAGGGCGATCCGGCCGTCGAGGATCAGGGTGCGGATCGCGTCCGCGAGGGCCCGGTAGCCGGGGCGGGCCAGGACCTCCGCGGGCAGCAGGGCGGCGAGCTGTCGGCTGCCGATCGTTCTGTCCGCCGTCTGGACCACTCGCCCGTTTGCCATGCCAACCTCCCCTGATTGGCTCTGCCTGCCAGGCCAATCGGGGTCCAGACTCGCCTTATTGGACCCTGATTGGCAAGGAGAATCCGCTATGCACACCTCCATGCTCACCGACCGTGACGAGCGGGCCCTGGTGGCCGCGACCGAGAACCGGATCTCCGAACCGCTGCGGATCGGCGCCGCGCTCGCGGCCGTACGACGCGCCTTGACGGGGCGCTCGCTCCGCGCGGGGAAGGGGCGAGAATCGGTGCCATGTCACCAGCCGAACACATCTCCGAACCCATCGCCGAGCGCCCCACCGAGTCGCCCACTGCCGCAGTAGCCGCCCCGACCGAAGCGGGGCCGGCGGTCGCGGGCCTGCTGCTGGCCGCCGGTGGCGGGCGGCGGCTCGGCGGACGCCCCAAGGCCCTCCTGCCCCACCGGGGCCGCCCGCTCGTCGAGAACGCGGTGCGCGTGCTGCGCGCGGCCGGCTGCGGTCCGATCCACGTGGTGCTCGGGGCCTCGGCGGCGGAGGTCCGCGAGCGCGCCGACCTGTCGGGCTGCGTCGTGGTGGACAACCCGGACTGGGAGGAGGGCATGGGCTCCTCCCTGCGGGTCGGTCTGGGCTCCCTGGCCGGTACGGAATCCGGTGCGGCCCTGGTCTCCCTGGTGGACCAGCCCGGCATCGGGGCGGCGGCCGTGGCCCGGGTCCGGGAGGCGTACCGCTCCCCGGGGAGCCTGGTGGCGGCGGCGTACGACGGTGAGCGCGGGCATCCGGTGCTGTTCGGGGCGGACCGTTGGGCGGACATCGTGAGGACCGCGACGGGCGATCGGGGTGCGCGCGTCCATCTGGGGGAACACGCGGAGGAGGTCGTTCTGGTGGAATGCGGGGACGTCGCGGAGGACTACGACATCGACACCCCGCCCGACCTGGCACGTCTCGACCCCACCGAACCGGAGGGCGGCCTGCGCGGGGCGTGACGGTGATGGCACCGAGGGCCACCAGAAGGCGGAATCTGTCGACTCGGAGAATCTCGATATCAACAAACCATTGAACTTCCACCATGAGGAAATTACTATCCACTGGTCAGAAGCGCCCTGAACCCCCAGACGGCGCCCGCGACCGTACTTCGGAACTCTCCACACCCGACGGCACTGCGTGCCGTCTCGCGCGAGCATTCCCCCGCGGCCGCCAGGCACCGCCGCTGAAGGAGTGACAGATATGTCCGCACCAGCGCCGTCCCCGCTGGCCATCGTCGACGCCGAGCCCCTGCCCCGGCAGGACGAAGTCCTCACCGAAGCGGCCCTCGCCTTCGTGGCCGAGCTCCACCGGCGGTTCGCCCCCCGCCGCGCCGAGCTCCTCGCCCGACGCGGCGAGCGGCGCGCCGAGATCGCCCGGACCTCCACCCTCGACTTCCTCCCGGACACCGCACAGGTCCGCGAGGGAGACTGGAAGGTCGCGCCGGCTCCGGCCGCGCTGAACGACCGCCGCGTGGAGATCACCGGTCCGACGGACCGCAAGATGACCATCAACGCCCTGAACTCGGGCGCCAAGGTCTGGCTCGCCGACTTCGAGGACGCCTCGGCTCCCACCTGGGAGAACGTCGTCCTCGGCCAGCTGAACCTCATCGACGCCTACGAGCGTCGCATCGACTTCACCGACCCGCGCACCGGCAAGGCGTACGCGCTGAAGCCCGCCGACCAGCTCGCCACCGTCGTCATGCGGCCGCGCGGCTGGCACCTGGAGGAGCGCCACCTCCGCTTCGAGGGCGGCCCGGCCTCCGGTTCCCTCGTCGACTTCGGCCTGTACTTCTTCCACAACGCCCAGCGTCTGATCGACCTCGGCAAGGGCCCGTACTTCTACCTGCCGAAGACCGAGTCCCACCTGGAGGCGCGCCTCTGGAACGAGATCTTCGTCTTCTCGCAGGACTACGTCGGCATCCCGCAGGGCACGGTCCGCGCGACCGTCCTCATCGAGACCATCACCGCGGCCTACGAGATGGAAGAGATCCTCTTCGAGCTCAAGGACCACGCGGCCGGCCTGAACGCGGGCCGCTGGGACTACCTGTTCTCCATCGTGAAGAACTTCCGCGACGGCGGCGAGAAGTTCGTCCTGCCGGACCGCAACGCGGTGACGATGACCGCCCCCTTCATGCGGGCGTACACCGAACTGCTGGTCCGCACCTGCCACAAGCGCGGCGCGCACGCGATCGGCGGCATGGCGGCCTTCATCCCGTCCCGCAAGGACGCCGAGGTGAACAAGGTGGCCTTCGAGAAGGTCAAGGCGGACAAGGACCGCGAGGCCGGCGACGGCTTCGACGGCTCCTGGGTCGCCCACCCCGACCTGGTCCCGATCGCGATGGCCTCCTTCGACGCCGTCCTCGGCGACAAGCCGAACCAGAAGGACCGCCTCCGCGAGGACGTCTCGGTCGCCGCCGGCGAACTGATCGCGATCGACTCCCTGGACGCGAAGCCGACCTACGAGGGGCTGCGCAACGCGGTCCAGGTCGGTACCCGCTACATCGAGGCGTGGCTGCGCGGCCTCGGCGCCGTCGGCATCTTCGGGCTCATGGAGGACGCGGCCACCGCCGAGATCTCCCGCTCGCAGATCTGGCAGTGGATCAACGCCGGAGTCGTCTTCGAGAACGGCAAGACCGCCACGGCCGAGCTGACCCGTGAGATCGCCGCCGAGGAACTGGCCGCCATCCGCGCCGAGGTCGGCGAGGAGGCCTTCGCGGCCGGCAAGTGGCAGCAGGCCCACGACCTGCTCCTGCAGGTCTCCCTGGACGCCGACTACGCGGACTTCCTCACCCTTCCCGCGTACGACCAGCTCATCGGCTGACCACCGCTTCGACTGTCACGCACAGCAGTCGAATCACCGGCTCCGCCCCCGTCGCCCCCGAGGCGACGGGGGCGGAGCCGTTTTCGGAGCGACCCGAACCCGGCTCCCCCGGCGCCCGGTTCGGCCGAACAAGTGGAATCCGTCTGCCCCGAACGACCGGTCGGTCGTTACTCCATCGTAATCTGCGGCTACCTAGCGGTAACAACCGCCGGCATGTCACCTTTCCGAAGCCACCGGCCGGCGGTACCCCCACTTCCCCAGCCACACACCGGAGTTCTTGCCGTCTCCGGCGTGGCCTACCGCAGGAGTTCCGCAGTGATCGGATTCCGCAACGCCAGCAGGAGCATGGTCGGCGGCCGGGTGCGACGGTCCGCCAGAACGGCGGTGGCCCTCTCGGCCGCCGCCGGGGCACTGATGACCGTCGGCGCCGGCACCTCCACGGCCGGTCCGCAGCCCGGCCCGGGTAACGGACCCACCGCCGTGGTGTCCATGGGCGACAGTTACATCTCCGGCGAGGCCGGACGCTGGAAGGGCAACAGCCTGACGAACAGCGGCAGCAGGAACGGCACCGACCGGGCGTGGGTCAGCGGCGGTTCCTACGATCCCGCCAAGGTCTACGGAGCCACCGCGGGCGGCTGTCACCGCTCGGACTCGGCCGAGGTGTTCAGCGCCGGCCCCATCGCCGAGACGGCCGTGAACCTGGCCTGCTCCGGCGCCGTTTCGGCGAACGTGTTCCGGGCCTCGAACGGCGGCGTCCCCTTCAAGGGCGAGGCCCCGCAGGCCGATCAGCTCGCGGCGGTGGCCGCGAGCCGCGACGTGAAGGTCATCGCCCTCTCCGTCGGCGGGAACGACCTGGGCTTCTCCGACATCATCAAGGACTGCGCGCTCGACTTCGTCATCTGGAACTCGTACTGCTACGACGACCAACAGGCGGGCGTCGACCGGAAGATCGACGCGGTCATGGCGAACGTCGGCAAGTCCGTCGACGAGATCCGGGCCGTGATGAGCGCGGCCGGGTACGCGGACTCCTCCTACCGCGTCGTGCTCCAGTCATACCCGTCGCCGATCCCGCGCGGCGCGGAGAACCGTTACACCCAGAGCGACTGGAGCCGCCTGAACACCGGCGGCTGCCCCTTCTGGAACCGGGACTCGGACTGGGCGCGGGACTCCCTCGTGCCGCAGATCGCGGGCCGCCTCAAGGCCGTGGCCGCCGCGAAGGGCGCGCAGTTCCTCGACCTGCGGGACATGATGCAGGGGCGCGAGGTGTGCGCGAAGGCCAGCAAGCAGGTCAGCTCCTCGGTGCCGGCCTCGGCGAGGACGAGCGAGTGGGCCCGCTGGATCGACAACAACGAGTCGCAGGGCCTGATCCAGGAGTCCATGCACCCGAACCACTTCGGACAGCTGGCCGCCGGCCGCTGCCTGGCCCTGGCCGTCGCCCAGCCCGCGGGCTCCGGCGTCAGCTGCAAGAACACGGCCGGCGGTGACCACACGGGGATGTACCTGACGTCCGCGCCCTAGTCGGGACCGGACGCGAACGACGGGGCGGGTTGCCACGGCCATGCCGCGGCAACCCGTCCCGCACGCTTTCCGGGGAAGCTCTCCGCGCCCGGTGCGCGAGGTGTCGCTCCGTCAGTTGGTGAAGACCTGGACGATCCTGTCGCCCGACACTCCGACGCCGGTCTTCGTGTAGTTGCAGTTCTTGATGTTGCCCGAGTGGACGGCGCTGTTGAGCCAGCCGTCAACGTGCTTCTGCTCGTCCGCGGTGCCCCAGGCGATGTTCTCCGCGGAGGCGGTGTACGTCGCTCCGGCCTTCTTCAGCCGGTCCTGGACGCTGGAACCGTCCGAGCCCGTATGGCTGGTGGTCGTGTCGTTCGCGTACTCCTGGGCCGCCGCGGTGACCGCCGGGTCGACCGTCAGGGCCGGACAACCGGCAGCCGTACGCGCCTGGTTCACCAACTCGAGGATCTTGTTCGGGTCCGACACGGACGGGGCGGCGGCCCGGGTGTTCGTGGGCGGCGCCGCTACGGCCGCCGAGGCGGTGCCGACGGCTCCTGCGAACAGGAGGAGCGAGGACGCGCACGCGATGGTGCACCTGCGCCGTATGGATCCGGAAGCCATGGGGTACCTTCCTTCTTCCGACAAAAGGAGCGGCGGACGCGGTCGCGTCGCCGCTCGACCCCCATCACCCATGATTCTGCGCCGGGGCCGGCCCGCCCGCATCCGCCCACGACAAAACCGCAGCTCAGAGGATGTTTGGTGGTACCGATCCGGGTGTGCGCCACCCCGTCCTGACCGGTGGGCGGTGCGCCCGGGGCCGGACCGTCGTACACTCCGCCCCCGGGCCCACCACGACCGGTCCGCCCCCGGGCCCACCACGACCGGTCCTACGTGGGTACTTCCTCGAACCTCCCCTGCGTCGCGGCCGGTTGGGCCGGCAGGCCGGCGAGGGCCGCGGTGAAGGCGGCGCGGCAGCGGAGCCAGTCCGGGTCCGCCGTGGTGGTGTGCAGGTCGGCGAGTTTGGGCAGCAGGTCCGCCGAGAAGGCGCGGGCGGCCTCGGCCGGGAGCAGGGACGGCAGGTTGTCGATGGCGATCACGTCGAGCGGGCGGTCCCCGCCCCGCAGCCGCCGGGCCGGGACCGTCCAGTCCGTGAGCCGGTCGTAGACGGGCAACAGGTGCAGCTCGGATCCGGTGTCACAGGTGATGTCGGCGATGACCGAGAGCCTGCGGGCGCCGGTCTCCAGATCGGCCGGGGTCAGCAGCGGCGGCACGGGCCGGGTGGTGAGGACCGCGTTGATCAGGATGTCGTGCTCCAGCAGCGCGGCCCGGTCGAGGCGGGCGGTCGCGGTGCGTCCCCAGCGGGTGACCGGTATCCCGGCCGTGGTGAGGGCGTCGCACGCGCCGCGCCCGCTGCGGCCGCCGGCGCCGATCACCAGGGCGCGTAACCCGTCGGACGAGGGGGCGCGGAGGCGGGCGTCGAGTTCCTCGCGGGGCAGCGGCACGAGGGGGGCGGCGAGCCGGCCGCGGGCGTGCAGCGCGGCCAGGGCGGCCCCCGCGTAGCCCGCCCAGTAGCCGAAGGCGGCCAGCCTGCGGCCCTGTGCGTCGGCGAGGTACTCCAGGTCGAGCAGGGTTCCGCCGCCGGCCGCGAACCGCCTCAGCAGGTCGGGGGCCTGGGGCTGGCCCTTGTAGGCGTGCCCGAAGTACACGTGCCGGTGGTGCAGGCGCTCGGGCGCGGACGGGAGTTCCTTCAGGCCGAGGACGTACGCGGCCCCGGGCGCGGCCTCGGCCCAGGCCCCGGCCGGGGCCGCTCGGCAGCCGGCGGCGAGGTAGTCGTCGAGCGGGAAGACCCGTTGCGCGGAATCCTCCACGGTGATCCGTACGCCCTGCCGGACGAGCCGTCCGGCGTCCTCGGGGGTCAGCGGCGCGCGCCGTTCGGTGGGACGGGTCTCGTTGCGCATCCATAGCTGCGGAAGATCTGCCATCGCTGTGCCACCTGTCTGCTCAGAGGGGTGGGGACGAGCGGGCGGCGCGCGGGCCCGGTGCGGGGTACCGCGTGCTCATGCGATGTCTTTCCGCGCCGTATACGGCGCACGCGGGATCGGGGCCGGAACTCCGGGCCCGGGCGCACCGTGCGCACCTCCTGGGCGCACTGGTCCCAGGACCGCCGCCGGTGCGTCCGGGCGCCGGGGGCGTGCGCCGTGGGGACGCCGGAGGTGCGCAGGCGGGGCCGCGTGCGGCGGCAGGACGTAAGGGCGCGCCGAGAGCGGGGGCGGCAGGACGTAGGGGCGCGCGAAAGGCGTGCGGCGGTGCGGACGTCACACCCGCAGTGGGTGACGTACGCACCGCCGCACGCCGGGCGGTGGTGACCGGGGGTCAGTGCACGAAGGCCGGTTCCGGGGCCGGTTCGGAGGCCGCGCCCTTCTTGGTGCCGAGGTGGTTGAAGGCCAGGTTGAGGAGGATCGCGACCACGCATCCGGTACTGATGCCGGAGTCGAGGACGACGAGGAGGTCCTTCGGGAAGGCGTGGTAGAACTGCGGCGCGGCGATCGGGATCAGGCCGATGCCGATGGAGGCGGCGACGATGAGGGCGTTCTCGCCCTTCTCCATGGCCGCGCCCGCCAGGGTCTGGATGCCGCTGGCCGCGACGGAGCCGAAGAGGACGACGCCTGCGCCGCCGAGGACGGGCAGCGGGACGACTCCGATGACGGAGGCGGCCATCGGACACAGGCCCAGCAGGATCAGGATGCCGCCGCCCGCGGCGACGACGAACCGGCTGCGCACCTTGGTCATCGCGACGAGGCCGATGTTCTGCGCGAAGGCGCTGCACATGAAGCCGTTGAACAGCGGGCTGATCGCGCTGCCGAGGGTGTCCGCGCGCAGCCCGCCCTCGATGGTCTTCGCGTCCGCCGGCCGGCCCACGATCTTGCCGAGGGCGAGGATGTCTGCGGTGGACTCGGTCATGCAGACGAGCATGACGATGCACATCGAGATGATGGCGGCGACCTGGAACTGCGGGGCGCCGAAGTGGAAGGGGGTCGGGAAACCGACGATGTCCGCGTTGCGGATGGCGTCGAAGCTGGTCATGTTCAGCGGTATCGCGATGAGCGTGCCCGCTATCAGGCCGAGCAGGATGGAGATCTGCTGGAGGAAGCCCCGCAGGAACTTCCTCATCAGCAGGACGATCGCCAGGGTGAGGGCGGCCATGCCGATGTTCTGCATCGAACCGTAGTCGGGGGCGGCGCTGTTGCCGCCCTGCGACCAGTTGAAGGCCACCGGGAGCAGCGAGACGCCGATCAGGGTGATGACGGTGCCGGTGACCACGGGCGGGAAGAAGCGTACGAGCTTCCCGAAGTAGGGGGCGGCGAGGAAGCCCACCAGTCCGGCGACGATGATCGCGCCGAAGATGATGGGGATGGCGTTGTCCCCCTCCCCCTTGCCGATGGCGATCATGGGGGTCACGCCGGCGAACGAGACGCCGTTGACGAAGGGGAGTTTGGCGCCGATCTTCCAGAACCCGAGGGTCTGGAGGAGGGTGGCCAGACCTGCGGTGAAGAGGGAGGCCCCCATCAGGAAGGCGGTCTCGGTGGCGGAGAGTCCGACGGCGGGGCCGACGATCATGGGCGGGGCGACGACACCCGCGTACATGGCGGCCACGTGCTGGAGGCCGCTGGTGAACATCTTCAGCGGAGGCAGGGTCTCGTCGACCGGGTGCTTCCCCTCCGGTACTACGACTGCATCTTTGCGAAACCTGGGCGTTGCGGCCACGGCTTCCTCCGGTCGGTTAGACACGTCGGCAGGGACGTGGGTGTCATGGAGGTGGTGCGAAAGCGTGCTGGTCGAGCCTGTCTTCAGTTGTGGGTGGCGCTTCGAATGCTTGTCCCAAGGGGTGCGGAAACGATTCGCCCAAATCGGTTCCACGGATGGCCCGCGCTGGGGCCGGTGGTGCCGTGGCAGTGGCACGAGACCTGTGCCGCGGTGGGGTGGTTGTCACGAGTCACCGCCCCCGGGGGCGCCCTCGGATCTCTCCTCGGGCGCTTCCCGGGAACGGCTGCCGCGGACCCCGCTCGGGTCCGCGGCCGCCGGTCGAGGGCCGTCCCCCCCGACCGGACTCCGGGGGATCAGGCCTGCGCGGAGATCCGCGCGAGGCGCTGGGCCTCTTGCCGCGTGGACACCGCGATGGCGTCCTCGTCGGCGAAGAGCAGTCGGTTGTTCTCGACGATCTGCTTGCCGTTGACGAACGAGGCCGTCACCGGGGCCGCCGCACCGAAGACCAGCGCGGTGACCGGGTCGGCGATCGAGGAGTGCAGGAGGGTGTTCAGGTTCCACAGGACCAGGTCGGCGCACTTGCCGACCTCCAGCGAACCGATGTTGTCCGCGCGGCCGAGGACCTGGGCGCCACCGTAGGTGCCGAGGCGCAGGGCCTGACGGGCGTTGAGGGCCCGCTCGCGGTGGACCGGGTTCAGCCGGTTGATCAGCAGCGCGTTGCGCAGCTCGGTGTGGAGCTCACCGGACTCGTTGGAGGCGGTGCCGTCCACGCCGAGGCCGACCGGGACACCGGCGGCCAGCATGTCCGGGACGCGGGCGATGCCGGCGGCCAGACGGGCGTTGGAGGACGGGCAGTGCGCGACACCGGTCTTGGTGCGGGCGAACGCGGCGATGTCGGAGTCGTTCATGTGGACGCTGTGCGCCATCCACACGTCCTCGCCGAGCCAGCCGGTCGACTCGAAGTAGTCGGTCGGGCCCATGCCGAACAGTTCCTTGCAGAACTGCTCTTCCTCGACGGTCTCGGAGCCGTGCGTGTGCAGGCGCACACCCAGCCGGCGGGCCAGCTCGGCGCCCTGCTTCAGCAGCTCGGTGGAGACGGAGAAGGGGGAGCAGGGGGCGACGGCGACCTGGGTCATCGCGTCGAAGGAGGCGTCGTGGTAGCGCTTGACGGTCGCCTCGGTGTCGGCCAGCGCGCCTTCGAGGGTCTCGACGGCGTGGTCCGGCGGCAGGCCGCCGTCCTTCTCGCTGCGGTCCATCGAACCGCGGGCGAGGGTGAAGCGGACACCCATCTCGGACGCGGCGCGGATGATCGAGCCGGACAGGTCGCCGGAGTTCGCGGGGAAGACGTAGTGGTGGTCCATCGCGGTGGTCACACCACCCTTGGCCATCGCGGCGAGGGAGCCCTGCGCGGCCGTGTACGTCATCTGCTCGTCGATGCGCGCCCACGTCGGGTACAGCGCGACGAGCCAGTTGAAGAGGTTGTGGTCGGTGGCCAGACCACGCGTGATCCACTGGTAGAAGTGGTGGTGCGTGTTGACCAGACCGGGAGTCACGAGGTGCCCGGTGCCGTCGATGCGGCGGACTACGTTGTCGAGGTTCGCGGGGGCCTTGCCCGCGCCGACGAACTCGATCTTGTTGCCGGCGACGACGACGTGACCCGAGGCGTACTCGGTGTCGTTCGCGTCGACCGTCGCGATCGCACAGTTCTCGATGACGATGCGCTCGACGGCGCTGTCAGGGGCTGCCGATGCTGCCATGGGACTTCCTCGTGCTTTCAGTGGCGGTGCGGGCACGGCAAAACCCAGGGGATTTGAGTGCCGGAGCCGGGGGCCTTGGCAGCTGACAGTACTGCCGCCCCGTGTGTTGCGTCCGGGTGCCGATTCAGGAAGTTGTGGGGGTGTCGCGCACCCCGGGGCCACTGCGGAGCCCCGGGGCACGCGTGCCGCGCCCTAGAGGTTGGTCATGTCCACGGGGATACGGGCGTCAACGCCGTCGCGCAGGACCGTCGCCTCGATCAGCCCGTACGGGCGGTCGGCGGCGAAGTAGACCTCGTTGTCGTTCTTGAGGCCGAAGGGCTCCAGGTCGACGAGGAAGTGGTGCTTGTTCGGGAGCGAGAAGCGAACCTCGTCGATCTCCGAACGGTGGTTGATGATGCGCGAACCCATCTGGTACAGGGTCTGCTGGAGCGACAGGGAGTAGGTCTCCGCGAAGGCCTGCAGCATGTGCTTGCGGGTCTCGGCGTAGGACTTCTCCCAGTTGGGCATCCGCTGCTCGTCGTCCGACCAGGCGAAGCGCCAGCGAGCCGACACCTGGGTGGCCAGGATCCGGTCGTAGGCCTCCTTCAGCGTCGTGTACTTGTCCTTCACGTAACCCCAGAACTCGGAGTTCGTGGAGTTCATGACGACGAGGTCCTTGAGGCCGGAGATGACCTCCCAGTTCTTGCCGTCGTACGTGATCTGGGTGACCCGGGTCTCGCCGCCGTTGCGGACGAAGGAGTGGTTCACCTCGTCGGAGCCGATGAACTTGGAGTTGGCGTCCGAGGTGGCGATCCGGGACCAGGAGTACTCCTCGATCCGGATGCGCGCCTTCTGGATCGGCTCCTGGCTGTTGACGAACCAGCGCGCCAGGTGGATGCCGAACTGCTCGGCGGACTCGATGCCGTGCTCCTTGGCGAACGCGTACACCGTGTTCTTGGTGGTGTCCGTCGGCAGGACGTTGGCGTTCGATCCGGAGTAGTGGACGTCGTCCATGTCGCCGGAGAGGGCGACCGAGACGTTCAGGTCCTTGATGTGGTGGGTGTCGCCGTCCCGCGTGATCTTGACGACGCGGTTCTCTGCTTTGCCGTACTGGTTCTGGCCCAGAATCGTGGCCATGCTAGCTCCCTCGGTAAACGGAGTAGCCGAACGGGTTGAGCAGCAGCGGTACGTGGTAATGCTCGCCCGGGTTCACCGCGAAGGTGATGGTGACCTCGGGGAAGAACGCACCGCTGTCCCTTACGCGGGGGGCGTCCTGCTGCGCCTCGGCTTGCTTCTTGGAGAAGTACGTCTCGGTCTCGAAGTCGAGACGCACGTGGGTGGTGCCCTCCGGCAGCGCCGGCAGGTCCTTGCAGCGCCCGTCCGCATCGGTGGCGGATCCGCCCAGGGCCGCCCACTCGCCGTCGAGACCCGTACGGGCCGACAGGGAGATGGCGACGCCCTCGGCGGGCTTGCCGATGCTGGTGTCCAGGATGTGAGTGGACACCGAGGCGGTGGTTGCCGTGCTCATGGTCACTCTCCTTCTACGAGTCGGGTCAGGCGGATCTTGTTGATCTTGACGAGCTCACCGCGGGCGGTTTCCCGCTCCCGCTCCGGCGAGTTGTCGATCCGGACCTTGACCGCGTCCCGCATGAACTCACCGGTCGCACCGGTGGCGCAGATGAGGAAGACGTGGCCGAACTTCTCCTGGTAGGCCAGGTTCAGTTCGAGGAGCTCGTTCTTGAGCTCCTCCGAGGCACCGGCCATGCCACGCTGCTCGCGGGCGGAGGTCGGGTCCCCCGGCTTCGGCCGGCCGATCGGCGCGTGGCCTCCCATCGCCTCGCCCAGGTCCTCCGCGGTGAGCTCCGCCATGGCGGATTCGTTCGCGGCGAACAGGGAGTCCGCGGTGGCGAAGGGGCGCTGGGCGAGGAGCTTGGCGCCCCATGCCGAGCTGGCGCACACCTCGTGCAGTTCGGCCGTGGCCTCGCTGTCATCCAAGGCGTTGAACCGGGTGAGACCCGGGGTCGGACTCGAAGTCACGGTAGGCCTCCGTGGCCTGTTGTTGCTTAGACGGGCTGCGCATAGCTAACGCCCTCGACAACACGGCGTCAACACTTTGTTGAAACTTCCCGTACACAAAAGCCGCCGCCCGGGTGAATTGGGCGGCGGCTCGTCACGTGTGGTGACCGGGCATTCACTCTTGGCTGTTCTTCGGTCCTTTTGAGGTGGCCGAATCCCTGTTCAAGTAGTTGTAGACGGTGAAGCGGCTTACGCCCAGCGCTCCCGCGACCGTCTCCACGCCGTGTCGGACGGAGAAGGCGCCCCGCGCCTCCAGTATCCGCACCACGTCCTGCTTGGACTTGCGGTCCAGTTGCGCCAACGGTACGCCGTGCCGGCGCTCCAGGGCGGCCAGGATGTGGTCCAGCGAGTCGGACAGCTGGGGAAGTCGCACCGCCAGCAGCTCCTGACCCTCCCAGCTCAGCACCACGTCGTCCGGCTGCGCCCGCGCCGGATCCATCAGCTCGCCGCCCATCGCGTCGATCAGGGGCTTGACCGCGGCGACGAAGGGGTGGTCACGGGGCTCGGTCACGAGGTCTCCTCCCTGATCACGTTCACCTGGAGCGAGACGCGCGTCGCGCCGGCCTCCAGGGAGTCGCGCAGCAGCGCGGCCACCGCGGTCAGCACCTGATCGGCCTCGCCCTCGGCGGTGTTGCCGAACGGGCCGACGTCCACCGCGTCCAGCTGGGCCTTCTGGATGACCTCGCGAGCGGCCACGGCATGGGCGGGGGCCTCTTCGAGATCGAAGGGCTCGGTCGTGAACTCCACTCTCAATCGCACGCAGGTCAACCTACTGCGCAGTCACGATTTTTCGGCAGTCCGCACTTGACATCGGCGCGGAATCCCATGCAGTCTTCCATCAAGCAGAAAATAACTTCCGCAATACGGAAGGAGCGCACACCCCTCATGGGATACACGGACCAGCGCTTCGATGTAAACCTGTCGATCCTCTTCACGGAACTCCCGCTCCTGGAGCGTCCCGCGGCTGCCGCCGCGGCGGGCTTCACGGCGGTCGAGCTGTGGTGGCCCTGGATCGAGACCCCCACCCCCGCACAGTCTGAGCTCGACGCCCTCAAGAAGGCTCTTGAGGACGCGGGCACCCAGCTGGTGGGCCTGAACTTCTACGCCGGCCGGCTGCCGGGCCCGGACCGCGGTGCGGTTTCGGTACCCGGTGACGAGTCGGACCGCTTCAACGCCAACATCAACGTCGCGGCGGACTTCGCCGCCTCGGTGGGTTGCAAGGCGCTGAACGCCCTGTACGGCAACCGCGTCGAAGGCGTGGACCCGGCCGTCCAGGACGAGCTCGCGCTGAAGAACCTGGTCGTGGCCGCTCGGGCCGCCGACCGCGTCGGCGCGATCCTCCTGATCGAGACCCTCAACAAGCCCGAGTCGCCGCTCTACCCCTTGGTGAGCGCGCCGGCCGGCATCGAGGTCGTGGACAAGGTCAACGAGGCCACCGGCCTCGGGAACGCCAAGTTCCTGCTCGACCTGTACCACCTGGCGATGAACGATGAGGACCTCTCCGAGGTCATCGAAAAGTACGCCGCCAAGACCGGTCACGTCCAGATCGCGGACAAGCCCGGACGCGGTGCCCCCGGCACCGGCGAGCTGCCTCTCGAGGCGCTCCTGGACCAGCTGAAGAAGGCCGGATACGAGGGCTGGGTCGGCCTCGAGTACAAGGCGGCCGACGCCGCCGCGTCCTTCGAGTGGCTGCCCGCCGAGGCCCGCGCCGCCCGATAGGCGGACAAAGTCCAGGCGATCAGCCAGGCACCCCCCGCACTTTTCGTACAAAGCATTAAGAGAAGGACCCTCATCATGAGCAACCTCCCCAAGATCGCCTGGATCGGTCTCGGAATCATGGGCTCCCCCATGGCCGAGAACCTCCTGAAGGCCGGTTACTCGGTCACCGGCTTCACCCTGGAGCAGGACAAGCTGGACCGCCTCGCCGCCGCCGGTGGCAGCGCGGCCGGCTCGATCGCCGAGGCCGTCAAGGACGCCGACGTCATCATCACGATGGTGCCCGCCTCCCCGCAGGTCGAGGCCATCTCCTACGGTGAGAACGGCATCCTGGAGAACGCGAAGTCCGGCGCGCTGATCGTCGACATGTCGTCGATCACCCCGCAGACCTCGATCGACCTCGCGAAGAACGCCGCCGAGAAGGGCATCCGCGTCATCGACGCCCCGGTGTCCGGTGGCGAGGCCGGTGCCATCGAGGCCGTCCTGTCGATCATGGTGGGTGGCGAGCAGGCCGACTTCGACGAGGCCCTGCCGGTCCTGGAGACCCTCGGCAAGACCATCGTCCTGTGCGGTCCGCACGGCTCCGGCCAGACGGTGAAGGCCGCCAACCAGCTCATCGTCGCGGTGAACATCCAGGCGTGCGCCGAGGCCGTCGTCTTCCTCGAGAAGTCGGGCGTGAACCTCCAGGCCGCCCTGGACGTCCTCAACGGCGGTCTGGCCGGCTCCACGGTCCTGACCCGCAAGAAGGACAACTTCCTGAACCGCGACTTCAAGCCCGGTTTCCGGATCGACCTGCACCACAAGGACATGGGCATCGTCACCGACGCCGCCCGCAACGTCGGTGCGGCCCTCCCGGTCGGCGCGGTCGTCGCCCAGCTGGTCGCCTCGCTGCGCGCCCAGGGTGACGGCGGCCTGGACCACTCCGCGCTGCTGCGCGCGGTCGAGCGCCTCTCCGGCGACCAGGTCTGATCCCGCCGCGGCCCGCTCGCCGGGCCGCGCCTCCCCCCTCACGGGGGCCCCGAGTGTCCGGATGGTGCCGGTGCTGACACCTGTCCTGTCGCGCCCAAGCGCCGGCACCGTCCGGATTTCCTCTCCTCAATCTTTGTTCAACAAACTGTTGACGTCGCGTTCGAGCCGAAATTAGGCTGTTCCGCATGACGGAAGACCGATTCCGTCAGCAGTTATCCGTACGGAAGGTCACCATGTCGAAGCGCACGCTGACGACCGAGTCCGGCGCCCCGGTCGCCGACAATCAGAACTCCGCCACCGCCGGCGTCGGTGGCCCGCTCCTGGTCCAGGACCAGCAGCTCCTCGAAAAGCTTGCCCGCTTCAACCGTGAGCGCATCCCGGAGCGCGTGGTGCACGCCCGCGGTTCCGCCGCGTACGGCCACTTCGAGGTGACGGACGACGTCACCGCGTACACCAGCGCCGCGTTCCTGAACACGGTCGGCAAGAAGACCGAGACCTTCCTGCGGTTCTCCACCGTGGCGGACTCGCTCGGTGGCGCGGACGCCGTCCGCGACCCGCGCGGCTTCGCGCTGAAGTTCTACACCGAAGAGGGCAACTACGACCTCGTCGGCAACAACACCCCGGTGTTCTTCATCAAGGACCCGATCAAGTTCCCCGACTTCATCCACTCCCAGAAGCGCGACCCCTTCACGGGCAAGCAGGAGCCGGACAACGTCTGGGACTTCTGGGCGCACGCCCCCGAGGCGACGCACCAGATCACCTGGCTGATGGGTGACCGCGGCATCCCGGCGTCCTACCGCCACATGAACGGCTACGGCTCGCACACCTACCAGTGGACGAACGAGCAGGGCGAGGCCTTCTTCGTCAAGTACCACTTCAAGACGAACCAGGGCATCCGCTGCCTGTCGGGCGACCAGGCCGCCGAGCTCGTCGGCAAGGACGCGAACTCGCACCAGACCGACCTGCTCCAGGCGATCGAGCGCGGTGTGAACCCGAGCTGGACCCTCTACGTCCAGATCATGCCCGCCGCCGAGGCCGCGGACTACCGCTTCAACCCGTTCGACCTCACCAAGGTGTGGCCGCACAGCGACTACCCGCTGCAGCGCGTGGGCCGTCTGGTCCTCGACCGCAACCCGGACAACGTCTTCGCCGAGGTCGAGCAGTCCGCGTTCTCCCCGAACAACTTCGTCCCGGGCATCACCGCCTCGCCGGACAAGATGCTCCAGGGCCGTCTCTTCGCGTACGCCGACGCCCAGCGCTACCGCCTCGGTGTGAACCACACCGTGCTGCCGGTCAACGCCCCGAAGGCGACGAAGGCCGACAACTACGGCCGCGACGGCGTCATGGCGCTGCGCAACGGCTCGCGCCACGACAAGAACTACGAGCCCAACTCGTACCAGGGCCCGGCCGAGACCGGTCTCGCCCTGGGCGCCCCGAAGGCCGTCTCCGGCTGGACGGGCACCCACGAGGCCCCGGCCCACACCAAGGATGACAACTTCTTCCAGGCCGGCGAGCTGTTCCGGCTGATGTCGGAGGCCGAGAAGGAGCGTCTGGTGGCGAACATCGCCGGCGGTCTCTCCCAGGTCACCCTGGAGGACGTCATCGAGAAGAACCTGGCTCACTTCCACGCCGCCGACGCCGACTACGGCAAGCGCGTCGAGGAGGCCGTCCGCGCCCTGCGCGACGCCTGAGCCTGAAAGCTGTACCGGGGGCCTGACGGGAGGTCAGGCCCCGGGTGCTGAGCCCGACCCGTGGACCCGGATGAGGGGTGGTACGCGGTGAGGGCAGGACGAGGACCGTGGCGAGCGTGCGAGCCAGTGCGGTGGTAATGGGTTCCGAGGCCCGTCTCTTGACCTGAGGGAGACGACGCCGGAGTTCTCGTCGCCCGCCCGCCACGGTCCCAGCCACATCCTCCTTGTAAGAGGGGCTACGCACAGAGCCCCCTCCTATAAGAGAGGACAACCTCCCCCCGGCACTCCGCCCGGCGGTGCGAACGTCCTGTCGCGCCAGCCTCGCTCCGTCGGGCGGTACCAAACCAGAGCGCCGAGTCACGGACGGTCCCGTGACTCGGCGCTTTGTCGTGCGCGGTGCGGTGCGGTGCCTGCCCGGTGCCATGGTTCTCGTCAGGCCCGGTCTCGTCAGGCCCGGTCGTCGGGTGCGTGTTCGTGTTCGTCGTGGCCGGGCGCCCTCCGCAGCGACTCCCGGTCGAAGAGCAGCATCCCGGCGAAGAACAGTCCGCCCAGGACGAGCAGGCCGGCCACGATCACCACGGAGACGAGCGCCTCCGCCGGCGCCACCAGGACGAACAGTGCCACGAGGGTCCACACCAGCGCGCAGACCGCGACCGGTAGTTCCAGGCGTCCGAGGTTGAACGCGCCCTCCTTGCTGTCCAGCCGGCGGCGTACGGCCAGGTAGAGGACGATCGTCGCGCCGTAGATCAGGGCCGGGAGGATGGTCGACGCGGTGATCAGTTCCAGCAGCGCGGCGCCCGGCAGCCCGACCATCAGGGCGACGCCCAGCGCGAGGATCAGGAGGGTCGCCGGGATCGGCGTCCGCGTGCGCGGGTTGACCCGGCGCATCGTGCGGTACGCGGGGAAGCGGCCGTCCCGCGACATCGCGTAGACGAGCCGCGAGCAGGCGACCATCACCACGACCCCGGCGCCGAAGAACGCGAACGAGATCGCGACCAGCAGCCCGCTCTCCGCCGCCGGACCGAAGCGCTCGCGCAGGATCGCCGCGACGGGCGAGGGGTCGGCGCTGATCCGGGGCAGGTCCTCGATCGCGAAGGTGAGCGCGATCAGGAACAGCATGCCGAGGGTCCCGGCCGCCAGGACCGATCCCACGATGGCGCGCGGAACGCTGCGGTAGGGGTCCTTCGCCTCCTCCGCCAGGTTGGCCGCGGAGTCGAACCCGACGAGCGTGGCGAGACCCATGATCATCGCGAGCATCAGCCCGCCGCCGACCCCGAAGTAGTCGCCCGCGTGCACGGCGACGCCCCGTGAGGTGAGGTTGCCGGCCGAGCCGCCGCCCGTGACCAGCACGGCGACGACGAGGGCGACGGCCACCAGCACCACGAGGACCACTTCGAGCCCCACCGCGACCGAGTTGATCCAGCTGACCAGGCGCGTCGAGGCGATGGCGACCAGGGCCTGGGCGAACAGGGCCACCAGCGTGATCAGGCGCGCGGTGCCCTCGTCCGCCGCGATGCCGACGAGCGGCATGAACGCCTGGGAAGCGAGCGCGCTGTCCATCGCCACCACGGCGATCGCCAAGTAGCAGAAGGTCAACCAGCCGAACCACCACCCCGTGCGCGGGCTCGCCAGCCGCGAGGCCCACTGGTACGAGGAGCCGCTGAGCGGGATGCGGGCCGCGAACTGCGCGACCACCAGAGCCACCAGGGTCTGCCCCACGGCCGCGATCAACCACAGCCAGATCCCGACCGGCCCGGAGGTCAGCAGTACCTGGTCGTAGGTGGCGAAGATCCCGACCGCCACCGAGATGAACGCGAACGAGATCGCGAACACCTGGAACGAGCCGAGGGTGCGTTTCAGCTCCTGCCGGTAGCCGCCGGGCCCGGCGGGGTCACCGCCGTCCTGTCGCCCCGTAGGAGCCTGTGCCACCTCGGCCACCTCTCTCCGTGCCCCTGGGGCCGGGGAGGCCGGGGCAGCCCGGCCAGTGTGTCCGTGCGGCCGCCCGCGCCCCGCACGTGGTGCCCGACGCGCACGGCCGAGCCCCCGAACGGACGTCATCGACCACCCGTGGGCGGCCCGGGGACGGGGACGGCCCCCGCCCCTCCTGGTGGAGGGGCGGGGGCCGCCGGGTGGTGCGGGGTCGTGCGGGGTGATCAGACCTTGAGGGCCTTGATCGCGGTCGGGGCGTGACCCGGCTCGGTCGCGAGCTCTTCGAACTCGGTGACGTCGCTCATGTCGACCGTCTTGCTCATCGCGATGTTGGTGATGCGCTCCAGGATCGCCTCGACGACGACCGGGACCTGGAACTCCTGGGCCAGCTTCTTGGCCTCCTCGAAGGCCTCGCCCAGCTTGTCCGGGTCGGTGACACGGATGGCCTTGACGCCCAGGCCCTCGGCGACCTTGACGTGGTCGACGCCGTAGACGCCCAGCTCGGGGGTGTTGATGTTCTCGAATTCGAGGTTGACCTCGAAGTTGATGCCCAGGCCACCCTGCGCCTGACGGATCAGACCCAGGTAGGCGTTGTTCACGAGGACGTGGACGTAGGGGACCTTGTGCTGGGCGGCGACCGCCAGCTCCTCGATCATGAACTGGAAGTCGTAGTCGCCCGAGAGCGCGACGATCGGGGTCTCCGGCTCCGCGGTGGCGGCACCGATCGCGGCCGGGATGGTCCAGCCGAGCGGGCCGGCCTGGCCGCAGTTGATCCAGTTGCGCGGGCGGTAGACGTGCAGGAACTGCGCGGCGGCGATCTGCGAGAGCCCGATGGTGGTGACGTAGCGGGTCTCCGGGCCGAACGCCTTGTTCATCTCCTCGTAGACGCGCTGCGGCTTCAGGGGGATGTTGTCGAAGTGCGTACGGCGCTGCAGGGTCGCCTTGCGGTCCTGCGCCGAGGCGGTCCAGGCGGAGAAGTCCGGCAGCTTGCCCTCGGCCTTGAGCTCCTTGGCGATCTCGATGAAGAGCTCCAGCGCGACCTTGGCGTCGGAGGCGATGCCGAAGTCCGGGGCGAAGATCTTGCCGAGCTGCGTGGGCTCGATGTCGACGTGGACGAACTTGCGGCCCTTGGTGTAGGCGTCCAGGTTGTAACCGGTGTGACGGTTGGCCCAGCGGTTGCCGATGCCGAAGACGAAGTCCGACTCCAGGAACGTCGCGTTGCCGTAGCGGTGCGCGGTCTGGACACCGACCATGCCGGCGGCCAGCTCGTGGTCGTCCGGGATGGTGCCCCAGCCCATGAGGGTGGAGATGACCGGGACGTTGACCAGCTCGGCGAACTCGACCAGCAGGTCGGAGGCGTCGGCGTTGATGATGCCGCCACCGGCGACGATCAGCGGGCGCTCCGACTCCAGCAGGAACTGCAGGGCCTTGGCGGCCTGGGCGCGGGTGGCCTGCGGCTTGTAGACCGGCAGCGGCGCGTAGGTCTCCGGGTCGAACTCGATCTCGGTCAGCTGGACGTCGATCGGGAGGTCGATCAGGACCGGGCCCGGACGGCCGGAGCGCATCAGGTGGAAGGCCTCCTGGAACACGCCCGGGACCTGCGCGGCCTCCAGGACGGTCGTGGCCTTCTTGGTGACGGGCTTGGCGATCGAGGCGATGTCGACGGCCTGGAAGTCCTCCTTGTGGAGCTTCGAGACCGGAGCCTGACCGGTGATGCACAGGATCGGGATGGAGTCCGCGATCGCCGAGTACAGGCCGGTGATCATGTCGGTGCCGGCGGGGCCGGACGTACCGATGCAGACACCGATGTTGCCCGCCTTGGCACGCGTGTATCCCTCGGCCATGTGGGAGGCGCCCTCGACGTGGCGGGCCAGCGTGTGGCTGATGCCGCCCACGTTCTTGAGCTCGCGGTAGAACGGGTTGATCGCTGCGCCGGGCACGCCGAAGGCTTGCGAAACGCCCTCAAGCTTGAGGATCTCCACTGCAGCGGCGGCGGCTGTCATACGGGGCATCGAGTTCTCCTGCGGGTCCGACGGTCAGGCTTTTCCGTAATCCGGAAGTTTTGTTCTGCTATACGGAACAAGCTAAGCGGCGGCTTCCCGCACGTCAAGGCGGGAGGACACCCCGGAACGCACCAAAAGCCGCATCTGTTTCGGTGAGTTGCACAAATGACCGGGCCGCCGGCTCGATTCCGGGGCAATCCGCGGGCTCGCGCGCCCCCTCGGTCGCGGGTGGTGGAGCATGGACCCACGCACAGCGACGAGGGGGTCCTTTTCACATGGCGGAAGCGGTACCGGTGCGCTGCCCGGCGTGCATGCGCGAGAACGGCTACACCTCCCCGGTCTTCCCCTGCGCCTGCGGGAGCCCGGTCACACCAGCACTGGACCTGACCTCGCCACCACTCACGCTCACGCACCGCACCTGGTCGCAGAGCTGGGTGACGGTGCGGTGCGGGTCCTGCGGGCGGGACAGCGAGTGGCCGCACCCGGAGGTGGGATGCGGATCGTGCGGGACGGTGGTGCTCATTCCGGTCCATCCACCCGAGGAGCAGCGGGCAGGACCCGCGGACGGCGCCGACCCGGGCGGGGCCACGACGCCGCCTTCCGCCGCGCCTGCGACACCGGGGCGGCCCGGCGCGCGCACGGGTGCCGGCGCGGCTGCGGGTGCGGGTGCGGCGGGGAGGACCCCGGTACCGCGACCGGCGTTCCGGCCGGTGACCATCCGTACGGCCCGGGACGCGGTGGCGACGGCCGCGCTGTACCTGCGGTGGCTCGGGTTCCAGGACGTCCGCCGGCCGGACGGGCTGCCCATCCCCTCGGCCGCGGTGGATCTGCGGGCACCCGGAGTGGTCGCGCAGGTGGACCCGACGACGACGCCGGCCGGGCTCCGGGCGGTGGAGTGCGTGTGGCTGAACGGTCTGACGGCCTCCGCGACCAGCGTCTACTTCTCCCTCGCGGGGTATACGGAGGACGCCCGCAGCCGGGCGGACGACCTGGGCATACCGCTGTTCGTCATGGACCTGACCGGCATGCCACAACCGGTCAACGACCCGGCGGACGAACTCGTCGGGACGGGGGCCTAGGCTCGGAGATCGTTATTGCCGCTGTTGATGTTCCTGTTGTTGCTGTTCCTGTTGTTGCTGCCCCGCCGAGGAGGGCCCGATGAGCCTGTACGACATCCCGCTGACCACCCTTGCCGACGAGCCGACGAGCCTCGCGGCCCACAAGGGCAAGGCCATCCTGCTGGTGAACACCGCCTCGCAGTGCGGGCTCACCCCCCAGTACTCGGGGTTGGCCCGCCTCCAGTTCAAGTACGAGGAGAAGGGCTTCACCGTCATCGGCGTGCCCTGCAACCAGTTCGGCGGCCAGGAGCCCGGCAACGCGGAGGACATCCAGACCTTCTGCGCGGCCGGCTTCGGCGTGACCTTCCCGATGCTGGAGAAGACCGAGGTCAACGGCGAGAACCGGCACCCGCTCTACCAGGAGCTGGTGGAGACCCCGGACGCCGACGGTGAGGCGGGGGACATCCAGTGGAACTTCGAGAAGTTCCTGATCTCCCCCGCCGGCGAGGTCGTGGCGCGCTTCCGCCCGCGCACCGAGCCCGAGGCCCCCGAGGTCATCGCCGCGATCGAGGCGCAGCTGCCGGCCTGAGGCCGCAGGCCCCCGTACGTCCGCTCAGCGCAGGTCGGCTTCGTCGTACTCCCCCGCGGAGCCGGCCGCGGTGAGCTCCCGCAGCTCCACCCGGCGGATCTTGCCGGACACGGTCTTGGGGAGCTCGGCGAACTCGATGCGGCGGATCCGCTTGTACGGGGAGAGGACCGCCCGGGAGTGCTCGAAGAGCACCCGGGCGGTCTCCTTGTCCGGCTCCCAGCCCGCGGCGAGGGTGATGTACGCCTTCGGGACGGAGAGCCGCAGCGCGTCCGGGGCGGGGACGACGGCCGCCTCGACGACCGCCTCGTGTTCCAGCAGGGCGCTCTCCAGCTCGAACGGGCTGATCTTGTAGTCGGAGGCCTTGAACACGTCGTCGGCGCGCCCCACGTAGGTCAGGTAGCCGTCCGCGTCCCGCGCGGCGATGTCCCCGGTGCGGTAGAGCCCGTCCGCCATGGCCTCGGCGGTCCGCTGCGGGTCGTCGCGGTAGCCGGTCATCACCCCGGCCGGTCGGGTGCGCAGGTCCACGCAGACCTCGCCCTCGTCGGGCGACGGCTCACCGGTGACGGCGTCCAGGAGCACGATCGTGTAGCCGGGCGCCGGCCGGCCCATGGAGCCGGGCTTGACGGGGGCGCCGGGGAAGTTGCCCACCTGGAGGGTGGTCTCCGTCTGACCGAAGCCGTCGCGGATGGTCACGCCCCAGGCCTCCCGGACCCGCTCGATGACCTCGGGGTTGAGCGGTTCGCCCGCCGCGACGGCCTCGCGCGGGGGCTTGCGCAGCCGGGTGAGGTCGGACTGGATCAGCATCCGCCAGACGGTGGGCGGGGCGCAGAAGGTGGTGACGCCTGCCCGGTCCATCTCGGCCATCAGCCGCTCCGCGTCGAAGCGGGCGTAGTTGTGGACGAAGACGGTGGCGCCGGCGTTCCAGGGCGCGAAGAGGTTGGACCAGGCGTGTTTGGCCCAACCGGGCGAGGCGATGTTGAGGTGCACGTCGCCGGGGCGCAGCCCGAGCCAGTACATGGTCGACAGGTGCCCGACGGGGTACGAGGCGTGCGTGTGCTCGACCAGTTTGGGGCGGTCGGTGGTGCCCGAGGTGAAGTACAGCATCAGCGGGTCGGTGGCGAGGGTCTCGCCGTCCGGACGGAACTCCCGGTCGGCCCGGCGCATGTCCTCCAGCCGCCGCCAGCCGGTGGGGACGTCCTCTCCCGCGGCGATCCGGGTGTAGGTGCCCGGCACCTCGTCGAACTTGGGGGTGTCCTCGGTGCGGGCGATGACGTGGCGGACCGCGCCGCGCTCCACCCGGTCGCGCAGGTCGGCCGGGCCGAGCAGGGGGGTCGCGGGGATGACGACGGCGCGGAGCTTCATCGCGGCGAGCATCACCTCCCACAGCTCGACCTGGTTGCCGAGCATGACCAGGATCCGGTCGCCGGCCTCCACGCCCTGGGCCCGGAGCCAGTTCGCGGTCGCCGCCGAGCGGGCGCTCAGGTCCTCGAAGGAGACGCTCCGGCCGGTGCCGTCCTCCTCCACGATGCGCAGCGCGTCGGCGCCGTTGCCGGCCGCGATGCGGTCGAACCAGTCGAGTGCCCAGTTGAACCGCTCCGGGCGGGGCCAGGTGAATCCGGTGTGGGCGGCGTCGTAGTCCCCGCGGTGCGCGAGCAGGAAGTCCCGTGCGGCGAGGAAGCTGTCGGTGGCGCTGTTCTCCGTCATGACAGGCATCGTGCCGCGCCGGACGTCCCGTCCACCAGGGCGGCGTCAGCCCTGGATTGACCCGAAGCGCACGGATCCGGGGCCGCCCGCCATCCCGGTGAGCAGGACCTGGCCCTCGGCCTCGATCTCCTCCTTCCGCGCGCGGGACCGCGTACCGAACAGCTCCACGGTGAGGACGGGCCCCGTGCCGGAGCCCTCCGTTCCGCCGTCGTCCAGCCGCCAGAGCCCGGCGAGGAAGCCGTCGACGAGGAGGGTGCGGTGGGCCTGGTTGCCCGTCCAGGTACGGCCTTTGATCTCGGGGGCGACGACGCGGGTGCGGTCGGCGTGGGAGAGCAGCAGGTTGTCGAACTCGGGCAGGAAGCGCGGTGGGGCGGGCGTGTCGGCGTCGGGGCGGGGTGCGTCGGGCAGGTCGAACAGCTCGGTGCCGTTCTCGTCCCGGAAGGTGATCAGGCGCGGCCGCAGTCGTTCGAAGGCCTCCCGCAGCCGGGTGAGCCCCGCCCAGGTCTGCATGTCCTTGACGGAGGCGGGGCCGAAGGCTCCGAGGTAGCGCAGCACCACGTCGTCCACGGGCTGCGCCGGAGCGGCTTCCTCCCCGAGCCACCGTTCGACGGTGGCCAGCCGGACCTGCCCGCTGCGACCCCACACGCCGCGGGGGGTGACCTGGACCAGCGGGAGCAGGCAGCGCGCCGCGACCGACAGGGACTGCGGGTCCGCCGTGGGCCAGTGGACGAGGAGCTCCTCGCGGATCTCCGCCATCGTCCGCGGCTCCGCGTCGACGAAGGCACGGGCCCGCTCGGCGAGCCGGTCCAGGTCCACGCCCGTGAGCCCCTTGCGGAAGTAGGCGACCTCACGGTCCCGGGCGGCCTGGACGAGGGGCCGCAGGGTGAGGGCGTCGTGCGCGGTGTGGGTATGGATGGTGGAGCGCATCGTCACCATCCGGACCACCTCGCGGGACTCCATGAGCCCGGCCAGCTCGGCGGGCCGGAACCCGGCGAGGCGCGCGTGGAGCTGGAAGTAGGGGGGCTTGACGTTCTGCGCCTGCAGCCCGAGGAGGTGCGCGACGGCGTCCCGCGCGGACATCTCGGCCCGGCTCAGCAGCAGCTGCCGGGCAAGGGTCGCGCGGTTCAGCGCACGGGTCCCGATCAGGGGGCTCTGGTCGGAGGTCTTCGTCTCGGAGGTCTTCGTCCTGGAGGCCATGACCACACGCTAACGGCGATTGCGGACGATCTGTGTCCGCAATCGGCACGGTCGCCGGGGCAGGCAAGGGGGGCGGGGCCATATCTCCCTAATCTCCCGATATCCTGCCCTTGGCCCGTAAACGTACGTTCGACCGGGAGCAGACCTGCGATGTCGGAGCGACCAGACCGCCGCCCCACCCCGCCCGCGAAGCGCCCGGGCCGACTGCGCCCGTCCGGCCCCGGCACCACTCCCCCGGCCGACGGCGGGCAGGAGCCCGCCGCGGCGGTCCCGCCGAACCACCGCAGCGTGATCGACTCCGCCGTCTACCGCGACGGCCTGCGCGTCGCCTCCCCCGCCACCCTCGCCGACACCTTCCGACAACTGCGCGAGCAGCCCGACGGCATGGCCTGGATCGGCCTCCACCGCCCCACCGAGTCCGAACTGCACTCCCTCGCCGGCGAGTTCAACCTCCACGAGCTCGCCGTCGAGGACGCCCTGGAAGCCCACCAGCGCCCCAAGCTGGAGCGCTACGGCGACACCCTGTTCGTCGTCCTGCGCGCGGCCCGCTACCTGGACGCCCCGGAGGAGGTCGAGTTCGGCGAACTGCACGTCTTCGTCGGCCCGGACTTCCTGATCACCGTCCGCCACGGCGGCGCCCCCGACCTCTCCTCCGTCCGCCGCCGCATGGAGGAGAACCCCGCGCTCCTCTCCCTCGGCCCGGAAGCCGCCCTGTACGCGATCCTCGACGCGGTGGTCGACGGCTACGCGCCGGTCGTCGCGGGCGTCCAGACGGACATCGACGAGATCGAGACCGAGGTCTTCCGCGGCGACCCCGCGGTCTCCCGCCGCATCTACGAACTCTCCCGCGAAATGGTCGAGTTCCAGCGCGCCACCCGCCCCCTGGTCGGCATGCTCCACGGCCTGATGGCGGGCTTCGCCAAGTACGGCACCGACGAGGAACTCCAGCGCTACCTCCGGGACGTCGCCGACCACGTCACCCACACAAGCGAACGCGTGGACGGCTTCCGCCAGGCCCTCACCGAAATCCTGACGGTCAACGCCACCCTGGTCTCCCAACAACAGAACGCCGAAATGCGCGCCTTGGCCGAAGCGGGCTTCGAACAGAACGAGGAGATCAAGAAGATCTCCTCGTGGGCCGCCATCCTCTTCGCACCCACGTTGGTGGGAACCATCTACGGCATGAACTTCGAGACCATGCCGGAACTGCACTGGGCGGCTGGGTACCCGTTTGCGATCCTGCTGATGGCAGTGGTGTGTACGAGCCTGTACGTCATCTTCAAGAAGCGGGATTGGTTGTAGCGACTCGCCGCACAGGCTTGATCGACTTAGCGCAAGCGAATCTTGGATGACGCCCCCAGAGGCCCCGTGGGGAGAATCTGGGGAGAATGCGCGGCAGAGGGCCGACCGGGCGCAGCTCCTCCGCCCACCGAGGGGCGGCGCCCAGCACCGACACCCAGAATGCGACGCGCCGCCCACCGGGCGTCACTCAGCAAGAAAGGACGGAACTGCCCCAGAGTGCACCCCTCCCAACATGTGAACCTTGCCCGCCAGCACCAGGCCCGTCGGCGATCGCCCATCCCATCGCTGATCGGGTTCGCTGCCCACTCCACAAGTGCGTTGAGGTCATGGGCGGACAGCTCATTCCGCGAGGCACGCCGCTTCGCCCAACTACAGGAATGGGCACCCATGCAGGTGACGGACACGACCGCGAAAGATGCCTCCCGATCGCGCCCGTGGCAGTACGTTGGGCTTCCCTTCGTCTCTTCATGGGAGTCAACGACCTTGAGCCTGCCCGATGTTGTTGGAGAGGTTGCGACCGGATCGGCCGTCGCGCTGGTCAGCGGAGCGGTCACAGGCGGCGCGGCTTGGGTTGCGCTGAAGATCCGCGAGCTTGTACATCGAGGCACCCCTGCTGAGCGGGATGCTCTGACCACGGTTCTCAACGATCGAGGGGCCACCTCGGAGGAACTCGTAGCCCGCCTGACCCCGCTGATTCGAGCGCACCTCGACTCGCATCCGGAGGCGATCCCCGCGTTCAAGACGCTGACCGTGACCGGACCCACCACCTACAACCAGCACAACACCGGCAACGGCTTGTTCATCGGCGGTGACAACCACGGCAGTCTGACGATCAACCATGGTGGTCGCGAGCGTGACTGACCAGCCGCCTGAGACCGAGCAGAAGGTCGTAAACCAGACGAACCACGGTTCGGGCACGTTCGTAGCCGGCAACGTGCTCGGCAGCATCGTGAACCTCTTCGTACCCGCTCAACGGCGGAGCCGCCCTACATCGACCACCCACACTGACGCACCCCAGGACGACTACGAAGACATCAGCGAGTCGCTCGTCGGGGCCGTCTTCCTGGCGGCCATCTCCGGAACCGCAATCGTCTATTGCATCCGCGGCTTGCCGTTCTCCGGCACAGGACCAACTCCCGGCATAGCAGAACGGATCGTGGTTGGGATCCTGTTCACATACGCCTTCTTCGCCTGCGCCGCAGCGTTCCTCGCAAGGACCGCGCAGGGCCTCGAAGTGTGGGCAGGAAGGTGCGCCGACATCACCGTCCAGACCAGGGGCGGTATGACAGCACGCCTACCCGCAGGCATGGCTCGAGCCTTGGCAGCCACTTCCTCCGGGGTGGCAACGACGGCTGCACTTGTGGCCGTCTTCTACGGGTGGGCGGGCTTCGGCGCCAGTGTGCAGGAGAGGGCATACATCGCACGCGACAACGCGGCCGCGAACGCCTCACGGGCGAGCGCCGCGACCCGGAAGGGCTGATGGACGCACCGAAAGGACCGCTCCGCGCGTCCATATTCCGCTAGGGCGACCGCTCCCTGACCGACTCATATCCGTCGGGGCCGGCTGGCTGCGGTATTGCGAGCCCTCACAAAGCACTGCCCACTGCGGCCTTGAGAGTCATGACGTGCTCAGGTTCACGCAGCGACCGCAGCAGTTCATCGGTTGACTAGGTAGAGGATGAACAATGCGCCAATTCCGAGCCCCCAAAGGAATGCAACGGCTCGCGCCTTGTGGTCTGGAAGGATCTCTGGGGGTGGCGGAGTCACTGTGGCCTCGATCCGCCCAGCCGCACCATTGAGTGCGTTCGCAATCGCCTCGATCCGGCCGAGAGGCTTGTCCCCGTTCTGCAACCTCTCCATGTCCCTAACCCGCCGGTCCAGAGAGCTCAGGCCCCCCTCAAGACGTGCGACCAAGCTTTCAAGGTCTACCGTAGCGTTCCCCGAGCTAACGACCCCCTCGATGCGGCCGACAATCCTGTTGAACTCGGTGAGGTCAAGCCGTTGGGTCGCCTTGTCGAAGGTGTCAGCAGCGTGGGATACCTGTCCTGCCACGTCTTCGTTGATGCTGAAGCTTGCATGCATCAGCGTCCCAGCAACGTCCTCGTTAATGCTGCGGCTTGCGTGCGTAAGCATCGTGGCGACATCTTCGTTGATGCCGCGAGCCGCCAGCGCGAGCAATCCTGCTGCATCGGAAGAGATCACCCCGTCATCCATGGCCTCTTCGAGAAGCCTAGCTAAGGCGGGCGAATCCTTGGAAATCTTCCTGAGCAGCGCTTTGGTCTTGGCATCGACGGCCTCGATACGGATTTCACCGTGGTTGTCACGACCAACGAAGGCACCATCGCCGTGGTTGTGCTGCTCGTAGGTCTGACGATGCGGCTCCGGATCAGCGCCCGCCATGTTCCCCCCACCCCTTGACGCGGACGTGGATCACCCGAGTCGGTCGCGAACAGCCTCAAGTCCCGTGAGGGGTCCGACCTTCCCCCACACAGGAACTCTATGACAGGGCATCCGTCAGTAACCCCACACTGTTTCAGATTAGTTGGCTGGAAATCACAACCTGTGCGGCGCGATCGCTGCGGTTCGCCAATGCAGTCGAAGTTCATGGCGTGAGGCTGCATGTTGCCATCCAATTACGTGCGCGAATCGTGGTTCTGCTGGCGACTAAGCGTCGGGGGCGTCCCTCGTCGAGGGGCGGCGCCCGGCGCAGTCGCCACTGACCGCGCTCCACAGGAACAGGCCAATCGGCAGGTCCCGCATCTTCGCAGCGCAACACACGGCAAGGAAGCCTCGACGCAGGCCAGCGGACCGTGCAGTCGACCAGGCACTCTCGAAGATATGGCCGACTCGCGCCCTTGCCGCTCACACGATCATGACGGTGCATCAAGTTCTGTCAGTGGCCACCGCTACAACCGATCTGGAGGTCCGCACAGCGCAGACCGATGGGGAGGGAATCAGCATGCCGAAGGTTCCGGACGGATACGTGAGCGTGCGCAGCTACATCCGTCGCAAGCCAGGTCCCAGGAAGGCCAAAGGCCTGAGCATCTGGGCAATCGCCGGCCTGTGTGCGGTGGTGTGGCTCTGGGGGCAGGTCTTCGGATTCGGCGACAGCTCCGCCGAGCAGCAGCCCGCGCCGAAGCCCGCCGTCTCCGCGCCAGCGGGCGGGCAGTGACGGCCCGGCGGCGGCGAAGCATCCGGTGGCGACCGCGCAGTACCGCAGACGTCCTGGGTGCGGCAGCCGTTGCCCTCGCTCTCGCGGTCGCCCTGGCACAGGCCGCATCGCGCCTCCTTGCGAAGGCCGCCGAGAGCTGGCCGCTGCTGATCCTGATCGGTCTGGCCCTCGCCACCGGCTTGGCCTGCGTCCGGGTATGGCGCTCCCACCGGAACCGCGCGGACAGCGAGAGGCTGGCTCGCCTGCGCATCACCTTGTCCGAGTTGGACGCAATGGACGACCAGCAGTTCGAGTACGCGCTGCGCGACCTCCTCGTCCGCGACGGCTGGGCGGCCACGAAGGTGGGCCGCGGCGGGGACCAGGCCGCGGACGTGATCGGCGTCCTGGTACCCCTCGGACGACTCGTGGTGCAGGCGAAGCACACCCGCGTCGGCGGCAAGGTCGGCTCGTCGGTGATGTACGAGGTGAACGGCACCGCAGGGCCCGCGCACAAGGCGGACCACGCCGTCGTCGTCACCAACGGCTCCTTCACGCGCGACGCCATGGCCTGGGGCGACCGGCACGGAGTCCACTGGGTCGACCGCGACCGACTGGACCACTGGGCCCACAAGGGCAAGGCCCTGCACGAACTGCTCGGCCTGCCCGCGCGGCGTTCCCGCCTGCCCTGGCGTCGAGCGGCATGAGATGTAGAGCGTGACCCACCAAAGAGAACGGGTGGCACAGCATGGTGCTGCACCGCCCGTTCTCAGGCAAGGGCAAGGTCGTCTGGGACGTACTGAGGGGCCACTCCGAGCAGCGCATCGACTGCCGCGCGGCCCTTGCCGCCGGCCTCGGGCATGAAATGGGCGTAGTGGTCGAGGGTGATGGTCGGGCTGGAGTGGCCGAGCCATCGGGCGAGGGTGACGACGGATTCACCCGCTTCGAGGATCACGGAGGCGTAGGTGTGCCGGAGTACGTGGAAGCCGTCCTTGCGAGAGGCCTTCCAGCGCTGGCCCTTCTCTCGCACGGGGATCACGCCAGCCTTCGCGAGGGCGGGTTTCCACACCTCGTCGTTGAAGATGTTGGCGCGGATCGCGTTGCCGTAGGTCGTGGTCATGGCCAACGGGAAGGAGCGCTTCTCCCGATCGGCTTCGGGGCCGCCCCAGGGCAGCTCGACCTCGACGGCCGTGTGTTGCAGGAAGTGTGCGCGCAGCTCGGCGGCCACCGAAGGCGGCATGTCGACGACCCGGGTCTTCCCGCCCTTGGGAAGAGTGAAGTACAGGCGGCCGTACAGGAGCTGGACCTGTCGGCGCACGCGGATGAGGCCGCGCTCGAAGTCGATATCCGCCGGCGACAGCCCGAAGACCTCCCCCTGGCGCAGCCCGCACCCGAGGGCGACGACGACGGCGATCCGGTACCGCTGGTTGATGACGTCCCGCACCCGCTGCGCGGTCTCCAGCGGCCAAGCCTCCCGTTGGTCCTCCGGGGCCTTGGGCCAGCGCACCGACTTGGCTCGCATCGGGTTGCGGACCAGGCGCTTGTCGTCGATCGCCGTCTCGAAGACGTTCGAGAGAGTGGTCAGGATCTGCCGGGCGTAGCGCGGTGCGCACTCGCCTTCGAGCGTGGCGATGTAGCCGCGCAGGACGGACGCTGAGACGTCCCGCAGGGCGACGTCACCGATGTGCGGGAGTACGTGGAGGCGCACGCGCTCGTCGACCCGCTTGACCGTGCCCGGCGCTCCCCGCACGCCCGCCTGCCAGTGGCGCGTGACGTAGTCGGCGATGGTGATGGAGCCGTCACGCGGGTCGACGAACTCGCCCCGCTCGCTGTCGGTGCCGGCCCGGCGGAGCCACGCCTTGGCGTCCTCCAGGGTGTCGAACGACATGCCCCGGACACCCGGGATGCCCGCGACCCGGTACCGGCTGCCCTTGCCGTACCGGGCGGTGCGCTCGCGCTTGCCGGTGACGGGGTCCTTCTTCTTGTTGATCCAGCGGTCTTCGATGTAGCCGGCCAAGTGCTTCCTTGCAGATAGGGGTTCGGGACGGTCGGCCGGAAGCGTCAGATGGTTGCCGGGCAGGCAGGGCGCCGCTTCGGTGCGGCGCTCACGGGGTTGAGGTCGGGGTTGGAGCGGGAGTCAGCCTGTTCCTGCTCACGTATCCAGGTGTCGAGCGCATCGACCCTGTACGTCACCCGCCCGCGGGCACCCATCCGGAAACTGGGCGGACCCTGCCGCCGGTGACGCCAGACGTAAAGCGTCTTGGGTGAAATACCGAGATATGCGGCCGTGTCATGGACCCCGAGAAACGCACGGCCAACGGTGGAACGGTGACGAAATTCGGGGGCACCGGCAGAGGGAATCGGATCGACGACGGACAAGCGAAGTTCCTTACGCAGGGGACGGGGAAATAGACCACTGGCCACGCACAGACGCAGCGGCCTCCAGGTACCACCAACGGTGCGGAGAATCCCCGGTTTCGGAAACCGGGGATCGTCGGCTATATTCCGCCCACCCTCAGCGACTCGGGGCGGCTCGACGGAGCAGCGAGAAGTGCGTTCGGCGAGGATCCGAGGGCTGCTGCGATGGCGACGAGGTCGTCGATGTCGCAGCGTCGGACCGTACGTTCGATGCGGGAGAGCGCGGTGAAGGTCATGGGGCGACCGAGTGCGGTGACCCGGGCGGCGAGCTGGCGCTGGGAGTAGCCACAGGCCACGCGGGTGCGTTCGATGGCGTGGGCGGCGGCGCGTCCGGCGGGTCCGATTTCAAGAGGGCGTGGCGGCATTGGTGTGTTGTAGCTTGCCCACCGGAGGCTACGGAAGGCATTCCCCGTCTGCTGTGAGCGATCCCAGACCGACACCGAATATCGCAGGCGATTTCACCGACCGGGGTTTCGGGTTTACGGTCGTGCGACCGAAAACCTTTCACGGCCGCTTGAGCCAGGTCTGGACTTCTGGACCCGGGGTGTGGCTGTGTTGTCCACACACCCCGGCCCCGGCGGTTTCCCCACCCCCATTTCGAAAGGCGGTCGATCTCTATCGCCCGTATCCGGACCATCAAGCCGGAGGCTTTCGCCTCCGAGTCCCTGGCGGCCGTGTCCCTGAGCGCCGAGCGGACCTTCTTCGGCCTGCTCACCCAAGCCGACGACAAGGGCCGCATCCGCGACCAGGCCGCCGTCATCGCCGGACAGCTGTGGTCGCTGCGCCGCGAACACGGACCGGTGGAGGTCGAGGACGATCTGACGCAGCTCGACGCTGCCGGTCTGATCTGCCGCTACGAGGGCGAGGACGGAAGGCAGTACCTGCACGTCGTCGCCTTCGCCCTCCACCAGAAGATCAACCGCCCCAGCATCAGCAGGATCCCGTCCTGCCCGCACCACGACCTTGGCGTCCCGCGTGAGCCCTCACTGCCGGTGCACGGAGCCGTCACGGAGTTCTCCAGTACGGGTCAGGCAGCAGGCAATGAGCCCGCCATGAGTAGGGAGTCCGCAGGTCAAGGGCAGTTCAGTGAGCCCTCACAGCCGGTTGGGGGAGGGCTCACTGAGCCTTACGTGAGCCCTCAGCATCCGGATCTAGGACCTAGGAACAGGGATCTAGGAACTACCCCGTTGGGGGGCGCGAGCGCCCCCGCGCCCCAGACCGTCTCGGCGAAGGACCTCATCGCCGAGTACGCCGCGGCCTGCGAGCACCGCCCTCCCGCCAGCGTGCTCGGTCAACTCGGGCAGGAGGCCAAGAAGCTCCTCGACGAGGGCATCGCCCCCGCCCACGTACGAGCCGGTCTCGACCGCCACCGCGCCAAGGGCCTCCACCCGAAGACCCTGCCCAGCCTCGTACACGAGGTCATGAACGCGGGTGCCCCCACGCCCGCTGCCGCCCACCGCCCCTGGACCAACCCCACCGACGTCGCCGCCGCCTACAGGGGTGCCCTCTGATCACCACCGCCCTCCCGCAGCCCGCCGACCACGTCGTCCGGGCCATGGCGGGGATCCTGCTCCGCCGGGGCATGGACCCGTCCGTCATGGACTCGAAGGAACCGGAGCCCGCACCCCAACCGGTCACCTCCCTGGAACTGGCCGACGCCCGCATCCCCCCGCGCTACCGGCAGTCCCTCGCCGATCACCCCCAGGTCGCCAACTGGGTGGACGAGGTCGCGCGTGCCGGGCGCCCCGGCCCGTCCGGCACACGAGGCATCGCGGAGGGCCCGTCGCTGCTGATCGTCGGCCCCACCGGCACCGGCAAGACCCACCAGGCCTACGGGGCCGTCCGCAGCCTGCTCGCGGCCGGCGTCCGCCTGCGCTGGGAAGCCGTCACCGCCGCCGACCTGTACGCCCGCCTGAGGCCGCGACCAGGACTCGACGCCGAGCGTGAACTGCACACCCTGGCCCGCTGCCCGCTGCTGGTCCTGGACGACCTCGGCGCCGCCAAGGGCAGCGAGTGGACGGAGGAGCTGACCTACCGGCTGATCAACCACCGGTACGAGTACCTGCGCCCCACCCTTCTCACGACCAACCTCCCCATCGACGATCTCCGCACCGCCCTCGGCGACCGCGTCGCCTCCCGCCTCTCCGAGATGACCCACCGGGTCATCCTCGTCGGGCCTGACCGCCGCCGCACTCCCCCCGCCACTTGAACGCGCCCACCCTTTGGAGCACCACCCGCTTGACCATCACCTGCCACCGCACGCAGACGGCCGAGCGGTACGCCCTCGCCGTCGCAGGCTGCGTCATCGTCGCTCTCACCGCCGCAGGATTCTGGCTCTCCTACGCCCACCTCGCCGAAGTCGCGGGGCGGCACGGCCTCGGGACTTCCCCCACCCGCCAGTGGGCATGGCCCGCCACGCTCGATGCCTTCATCGTCGCCGGCGAAGTGCTCATGCTCCGCGCCAGCCTCCGCCGGGAAACCGACGGGTGGGCGATCGCCCTCACCACTGCTGGATCGCTGGGCTCGATCGCCCTGAACGTCGCCGGCGTCAGCAGGTCCGACGGCGTCCCGGCCCCGGCGCTCGACTACGTCGTCGCCGCTGTCCCTCCAGCAGCCGCGCTCTTCGCCTTCGGCGTCCTCATGCGGCAGATCCACCGCCACGTCGCTGCCGAGGAGTCCCGCCACAGTCGCCGTCCTACAGGGGAACCCTCAACACATCCCGCGGACCTGGACCGTCCCCGCGCCCACTCCGCTACACCGCAGCTCCCGGACCCGGAACGGCCCGAGGACCGCGAGGATGACCGCCCCACTCCGGCGGGCGCCGTACAGGGCGCATCAGTCGATGTGGCGGAAGAGACCGACCAAGTGGCGGAAGCCCACGTCCCGCCGAAGAAGCGCACCGGTCGCAAGCCTGCCGCCACCGACGACGAACTCTTCGCCATCGCCCTCACCGCCCCGCTCGGACGCGATGGACGCGCGTCAAGCCGCCACATCGAAACGGCTGTCCGTGCACGCGGCCTGCCTATCGGCAGGGACCGCCGGAACAAGATCACCCGACAGATCCAGGCCGAACTCGACAGCGGCCAAGTGAACGCCGCGTAGGCCCCCGCGCATCCATCGCGGAGTGAGGTGGCGTCCGTACGCCCCATCCCCGCAGCACCGAAGCCGTTCCAGCCCGACCAACAGGACGCACGCTCTTGCACGACGACCCCACTGCCACAAATGCCCACGCCCACCGACAGGCGGCTCCTACCCAAGCCCGAGACGGAGCAAGTTATCCCTTTGGACACTCCACCATCGGCGGAGTGTCCAAAGGGCTCTCCGCCCCAGGGGAACGGAGCCCCGTCCGGCGCCGGGGGACGCCTGACGAGGAGGCTCCGACCGCCGGGCGGCCACAGTCGGGGGAAGAGCAACAGCCTTCGTTCGAACCCACGTACACTTCCGCTCCCCCTCCAGAGCCCCGTACACGACGCCGTACCCACAAACTCAGCCAGCGCTCCAAAGTGTGCAGCGTCCGTATGAACGACGACGAGTACGCGCTCGTCGCGACCGCCGCCAAAGCTGTCGGCGTGACCGTCGCCGGCTTCTTCGCCAAAGCCGCCCTCAACGCGGCCCACGACCCTCAAACCAGCGCTGCGGCCATCGCCGGGCGTCGCGAAGCCGTCATCGAGCTGTTCACTGCCCGCAGGCACCTCGGCCAGATCGGCAACAACCTGAACCAGCTGACCCGCGCCGTCAACTCCGGCGGCCGACCGACCGACATCCAACTCGACGCCGTGCTCGACTCGGTCCGCCAGGCCTCCGCGCGCGTCCAGGACGCCACCGACCAGCTCCTCGAAGACGGCTAGTACCTGCCCCACCGAGGTCCCCGAGATCCACCGTCCCCGCGTGTTGTCCCCATGCGCGCGGTCGGTCCGCGTCAACGCTCCAGGACGACGTCGAGGTGTTCTTGCACCGGCTCGAACAGGCCGTACGGGACGTACTCGGAGATGTCGGCGTGGGCCACCCATGCGAGTTCGGCCAGCTCGTCGGTGTCCGCGACGTGCGCGTGGCCGCCGGCCACCTCGCAGGCGGTGTACGACATCAAGCGGCCGGTGTCAGGGTGGACTCGTTCCCCCAGCGGCTTCAGCGCCCTCACGGCGAGGCCGGTCTCCTCCAAGGTCTCGCGTACGGCGGCCCCCTCCGGGGCTTCGCCCGGCTCGACCTCACCGGCGGGAAACTGCCAGCAGAGCCGCCCCTCGCTGACCCGCCGACGCACCATGAGCACGCGGCCTTCGTGCACCACGACGGCCGCTGCGATGGCCGGTCGACCTTCAGCGTTCTCCTGCTCCATGTTGCTCCTCCAGATCGGGTGGGCAGGCTGCCCCGAGGGGCGATACCGGCACGTTCACTGCTGCTCGGCCCCGGTCCGGAGGAGCGGCGCGAGCAGAGCGACCGCCTCCTCCCACGGGAAGCGGTCGGCCCCGCCGCCGGACTTCGGACGGTGGGGCTCGTAGCTGCCGATCAGTACGCCCATCTCCCGGAGCTCGTCGATGCTGCGTCGGTAGGCCCGGTGGGCGGCGAGCGCGGTGTTCACGTAGGGCAGCAGGACCGTGGGAATGCCCATGCCGGGTGCTTCGCAGAGGATGCCGAGCGCGAGGTTGTCGGCGAAGCCGGCGGCCCACTTGTTGACCGTGTTGAACGTGGCCGGCGCGACCGCGATGGCATCGGCCCGCGGGTAGGTCCGCGCCTCGCCGGGCGAGCGCCAGGCGGACCTGACCGGGTACTCGGTCTGCTCCTCGATCGCCCGGGTATCGAGGAACTCAAGACCTTGTGGCGTGGCGATGACCCCGACGTCCCAGCCCCGTTCCTGCGCTGCGGTGATGAGTCTGCCGACGTCGCCGGCGATCCCGGCGGCGCAGACGACGACGTACAGGAAGGGTTTGGGCTGCGGCTCGGTCACGCGGGTACTCCCAGTCGGCGGCTGAAGTGGTGGAGCTCCGGCAGCGTACGTCGACGGTCCCGCGCGGCCATGTCGGCGACCAGCTCGCGGACGGCGGGACGGCGTACGTCCTGGGCGGCGCAGGTCTCGGCGATCCGCAGGGCTTGGTAGCCGTCTGCCAGGCGACCCTGCTGGGCGTAGGCGCGGGCGGCCTCGATCCAGAGTGCGGCACGGCGCTCGGGGACCGGGATGTGACGGTGCATGAGCGGGCGAGCCGCGTCGAGGGCGATGCCCGCGTCGCCGAAGGAGACCGCCGCACTGATCCGGTGCAGGGTGACGTTCGTCGGGCTGAAGTTGGCCCAGGCGTCCGGGCCGGTCGAGGGCGACGTACCGGGCCACCTCCTCCGCTTCGGCGAGGAACTCCCCGGTGGCGGCACGGTCGTCCGCGCGGCTCGCGGCCGTGGCTCCGCGCAGCAGGAGCAGCCCCAGGACGGCGAGGTGGTGCGAGGAGCGACGGTCGTACGAGCCGGTGAGCTGCGAAGCGGTGTGCCGGATCAGCGTGACGGCTTGTCCGGGGTGCTTCTCACGGACGAGGACGTGCGCGTGGAGCCGGACGCTGGCGGCGAGGACGAGGGGGTCGCCGAAGCGTTCGGCCTCCGCCATGGCCCGGCCCACGGCCAGCCAGGCCGTTCCGGCGTCACCCTGCTTGAGGAAGAGGCTGGCCGAGGTCTGGTAGGCCGTGGCAAGGAAGCGGGACACCTCCTCAGGCCGCGACGAGCTGCCGAGTGCATGGCGCAGATCCGTGATCAGGCCGGGAAGCGTACGCTCCAGTTCCGCGTAGTCGCACGTGGTCAGCAGCCTGCGGATGGAGGTGGCTCGTAGGCGGAGCCGATCCGTGGAGGCCGGCTCCGTCGTCGAGGCTGCGAGCACGCCGGGCAGGAGGGCCTGGACCAGCGTCGGGTGCGCGGCGGGCATGGGGGCCGCCAGCGCGGTGACGCCCGCGGCGAGGAAGGTACGGCGGCGCATGTCGTCTGTCTCCGGATCGTGGGGCTCTGCTTCCGGGCCGGCGTCAGCGAGCCCGAGTCGAGCCGGCGGGATCCGAAGCACCCTGGCAACCTCGCGGAGGACCCGGATGTCGTCGGTTCCGCGGCCGCCCTCCAGGCGGCTGATCTTCGACTGGTGGTAACCCAGTTCGGCGGCCACCTCCGCTTGTGAGCGGCTCTGTAAGACCCTTGCCCGGCGGATCAGCGCACTGATGCGGTGTGCCTCGCCCTGTGTGTCGGCCATCTGCGCCACGGCCCCTTCTGCCGAGACCGATCCTGCCTGCTCAACCGAGCCTATCGGTAGGGAAATTGCCCGCCATGCAGAACCTGCATGGACGATGCACGCCCTGCCCACGGCGTCGCGGGCAGCGCCCCCGGACCGGTTGCCTGGTGGAACCGCACCCCTCGAGGAGGCCGCCCATGGAAGTGCACGAGGTCACCCTGCCGGTGACGGGTACGCCGGAAGGGGCCGCCCGCGCCCGACGCACCGTGATGGACGAGGTCAGTGGCTGGCGCCGAGGCGCGGTCACCGGCGTACTGCACGGAGCGGAGACCGTGGCGGGTGAGCTCCTGGCCAACGCCGTCCTGCACGGAGGTGCGGGGACCGCATCGATCACCGCTCGCCTATGGGGTGACCGGCTGCGTTTCGAGGTCCGCGACCAGAGTGCGGCCGTCCCCCGGAAACTCGCCGGCCACCCGGACGCCGAGCACGGGCGAGGTCTGTTGATCGTTGCTGCTCTCGCCGACGAGCACGGCGTCGAACAAGACGGCTCGGGCAAGTCCTGCTGGGCCGAGTTCGACCTCGCCGCCCGCCCCACAACCTCCGTCTTCCCCCAACCTCTCGACCGAAGGAGTTGATCGTGGCACTCACCCGAGCTTCGGCCTCGAACGCCGAAGTGATCGCCGTACGCCCCGGCAGCCCACTCGCCGGCTCCGTCACCGTCGACGGCTCCAAGAACGCCGCCCTTCCCATGCTGGCGACCGCGGCGGCCGTACGTCGGAACGTCCAGCTGGAGAACGTTCCGGCCAGCGCCGATGTCCAGGCGATGGTTGCCCTCCTCCAGGGAACCGGCTGGCACGTGGCCCGAGCGGTCGGACGGCCTGACATCCTGCTGGTCATGGCGCCCGAACACGCGCCCGCCGTTCCCGACCTGACCCGCGCCTCGGCCATTCGGGCCTCGTACTACCTGGTGCCCGCCCTCCTCGCGTTACGGGGCACTGCCCGGCTGCCGTGGCCAGGCGGCTGCCGGATCGGTCAGCGCGGGATGGAGCTGCACTTCAAGGTGTACGAGGCCTTCGGCGACCACGTCACCATCCAGGACGCCGGGTACTCCGTCGAGGCCAGCGGACAGGGCAGCGGCGGCACGGTCTCGCACGCGCTGCCCTTTCGGTCGCGCGGCGCGACGATCGCCGCAGTGCTGCGGGCGGTCGTCGCCGACCGAGCGTTGCGCCTGGGGCGCCCTAACCTCTCGCCGGAAGTCCTGACCGTGCTCGATGCCCTCCGCTCGGCGGGTTGGCAGACCAAGGTGAGCGACAGGCTCCTCGCCCTCGATCCGGCACCCACACTCGCCGACGAGATTCCGGCCTGGCGCGTGCCGGGCGACAAGGTCGAGGCGGGAACCCTCGCCTGTGCCGTCGCCACCACCGGCGGCAAGGCACGGATCGACGGCGTCCACGGCCGGGACCTCGTGCCGTTCCGGGCGGCGCTCCAGCGGCTGGGCATCCCCACATCGGTGCGGGGCGAGGCGCTCCTCGTCGACGGCAGCAGCAACGCCGGCCCGACGGGCCGGCCGCTGCGGGCCATCGCCTCCCTTTCTCCCGGGGGCCTGGACGCAGACTTCGAGCCGCCGCTGTTGGCCCTGGCCCTCGGCCGACCCGGAACCCATCTGTTCGCCGACTCGATCAACCCCGGCCGTCACGGCAACCTGCTGCCACAGCTGGCGAGGCTCGGGGCCGACATCGAGGAGATCTCGCCCACCGAGTGCCGCCTGACCGGTCCGCAGCGCCTCACCGGAGCCGGTGTCGAAGCGACGGACATCCGCACCGGCTCCGCCCTCATGGTGGCCGCCCTGACCGCCCGCGGAATCACCACCCTCGGCGGAGTCTCACAGCTGCGCCGGGGCCACGCCGACCTGCCCGGCAAGCTGCTCCAGCTCGGCGCCGACATCTGCGAGGTCGCCCCGTGACCGCAGGCCGTTCGATCCGGCAGATCCTTGCTACCACGGACGTGCACTCAGCCCTGGGCGCCGGCGCCTCCTTCCTCGGCCACCTCCACGAGGCACGGTCGGACAGCCTGCTCGTGGACTGCGGCGACTTCTTCGAGGGCACCGGCTACTACCGGCTCGGCAAGGGCACTCTCGAACGGGACGTCCTGCTCGGCCTGTACGACGTCATCGCCCCCGGAAACCACGGCTGGGCGCACTACTTCGAGCCCGCCCTCCACCAGCGGACCGTCTGCGCGAACGCAGTCGACGATTCGACCGGCACCCCGCTCTTCCCGCGCCTGCGCATCGTGGAGGTCGCGGGCCGATCCACGGCCTTCACCGGGGTGATCGGGCTCCAGGCGTTCGACTCGATCCCGGTCGCCCAACGGCCGGGGCAACGGGCCGTCGAGCCTGTGAAGGCCCTGCGCGAGCTGATGCTGGCGCACCACCACGAGGTCGACTCCTGGGTGCTCCTCAGCCACTCCGGCTTCGAGGAGGACCTCGGGCTCGCCGATGCCTGCCCCTTCCTGGACGTGATCTTCGCGGGCCACTGCCACAGCGATCACACGGGCCCAGCACGCATCGGCAGCACCCTCGTCCTGAAGGGCCGCGAGCTCGGCGTCGGCTACGCCGTCGCCACGTACACGCCCGACCGCTGGGCTGGCCGGACCGCCCTCTTCTCCGACACCGCGGACGCCACCCCGTCCGTCCTGCCGCCCGAGCTGGCCTCCCTACGGGACCGGATCGCGGCGTTCGACGCACAGCTGGCCGAGCCGTTGGGCCGGATCGCGGAACCGTACCGGAACGAACAGCTCGATCGCCGGGCCATGGTCCAAGACCTGGCCGACCGGCTCCGGAGCGGCCTGGGCAGGGACGCCGTCGTCCTGAACGAGACCGCCCTCCGCACCACGATCCTGGGCGAAATCCTGACCACCGGCGATCTGCTGACCATCGAGCCGTTCGCGAACTCCCTGGTCGAGGCCCGGATCGCACCGGCCCACCGTCACGACACCGAAGCCTTCCTCGCCCACCTCACCGAGCGGGTCGGACCCCTTGTCACTTCTCCCGACCTGCTTCCGGCCGGGCTGACGAGCGTGCTGACCACCGACTACCTGGCCGACAGCTGCCTGGGCGGCCGGGCCCGTCCCACCGGCCTGAGCCTGGGCTCGGCGATCCGGAGCACCCTCACGAACGGAGACGACCAGTGATCCTGACCGGTCCGGAGATCATCTCCGCCTCGCGCGACGGGCGGCTGCGCATCGACCCCTTCTCCTCCTCCCAGGTCAACCCGAACAGCTACAACGTCCGCCTCGGGCCCACCCTGCTGACCTACACGGACGACGTCCTCGACTCCCACCGCCCCAACCCCACCCACCGCGTCCAGGTTGGCGACGACGGCCACACCCTGCAGCCGGGCGAGCTGTACCTCGGACACACCATGGAGGAAGTGGGCTCGGACCGCTTCGTCCCGCTGCTCTTCGGCCGCTCCTCCGTCGGCCGGCTCGGACTCTTCGTCGAGATCACCGCGCCCATCGGCGACATCGGCTTCCATGGTCAGTGGACTCTGATGCTCACCCCGACCCGCCCCGTCCGCGTCTACGCCGGGATGAAGATCGGGCAGATCATGTTCTTCGTCTCGGAGGGCGCCATCGACCTGTACTCCGGCAAGTACCAGGCGTCCGCCGGGCCGCAGCCCTCCGCCTACTGGCGCGACCTCGCGCCCTCGGCGGTGACGCCGTGATCCTGACGGGACCAGCCATCGCCGCCGCCCGCGACGCGGGCCACATCACGATCGACCCGTACGAACCCGACCGCCTCTCCCCCAACGCCTACGACTGGCGCCTCGGCAGCATCCTCCGCGTCTGCCAGGGCGACTTGGACGCCGCCGCCCCCACCGCCTTCCGCGAACTCGCCCTCCCCGACGACGGCTACGTCCTCGAACCCGGCAACCTCTACCTCGGCCACACCCTGGAGCGGACCGGATCCGAGACCTACGCCCAGCTCCTCAACGGCGACCGGACCACCGGCTGCCTCGGCATCTGGGTCCACGTCTCCGCGCCCCTCGGCCACCAGGGCCACGCCATCCGCTGGACCCTGGAGATCAGGGCCACCCGCCCCGTGCGCGTCCGACCCGGCATGACCTTCGGGAAGCTCGTCTTCCTCCGCACCCACGGCACGCCGGCCAGCTACCAGCAGCACGGTCTCAAATACCGCACCAGCGACGGCATCGAAACCTCCCGCCTCTACGAGGAGAACCCCGGAGGACTCCGGTGAACCGCCTCGTCGCCACCGCCCTCGACCTGCCGTACCCGAGCCCCGGCGGGAGCGTCGAGCTCTTCCTCGACCTCTACACCGGCGAGCGGCCCGCCGTCCCCGCCCGCGCCTTCATGCTCGCCCCCGACGGCCCCCGCCCCCGGACGCCCGCCGGCCTCGACCTCCTCCACGCCACCGGGAAGTCCATCGGCGGCGACCGCTTCAACCGGTACGTCACCGGCCTCCGTCACGCCCTCACGGCCGCCGTCGACCCGCAACAGATCAGCGTGCTGCACCTCCACCACCTGGCCTTCGGCGCCACCCCGGCCCTCCTGCGCGCCTTCCCCCGCCACCCCCGCATCGCGTTCGTCCACGGCACCGACCTCCTGTACGCCGAGAACCACAGCACCCAGCTCCGCGTCCTGCGCGAGGCCGCGAACGCGGCCGACGCGATCGTCGTCCCCACCCACGCGATGACCGACCGCCTGCTCAAGCTCGCCCCCAAGGCCGACAGGCGCAAGATCGAGAAGATCCCGTGGGGCGTCCCCGACCAGCTCCTGAGCGCTCCCCCGCCCCGACCCGCACGACGCCGCACCAGCCACCTGCGCGTCCTCTTCGCAGGCCGCGTGAGCTCCGAGAAGGGCCTCGAGCCCCTCCTCCAAGCCGTCGCGGCCACACCTTCCATCGAACTGAGCGTCGCCGCACCCCGGTCCCAGTTCCAGGACCTCGTACCGGTCATCCGCCAGCACGGCGTCCACGTCCGCTACCTCGGCTGGTTCCGCCGGCAGCAGCTGTGGAAGGTCTTCGCCGACCACGACGTCCTGGCCGTGCCCTCCACCACCCTGGAGGCCATGGGCCTCGTCGCCCTCGAAGCCCAGGCCTGCGGCCTCCCCGTCCTCTACCAACCGGTCCCCGGCCTCACCGAGGCCCTCGCCGGCACCGGCATGGCCACCGACTTCGCCACCCCGGCCACCGCGGCCCACGACCTCAACCGCCTCCGCACCACACCGGGCCTGCTCGAACTGCTCCGCGCAGCCGGCCGCACCAACGCCGCCCGTTTCCCCCTCAGCGCCACCGCCTCGGCCATCACCGACCTGGGCCGACGGCTCACCTGACACCACCCGTGGCGCAGTCGGGCCGACCCCGAACACGTCACTAGGCTGGCCAGCGGACCACCCGCGGCCGTACGACGATCGGGAGACCATGACCACGCCCTCCACCGCCCGTATCGAAGACCTCCTCCAGACCGGCATGCGCGAGGAGGTCTACCCCGGCGCGGTGTGGGCGGTCGGGGACGCCGACGGCGTCCGCGCGAGCGGAGCCGTCGGCCTCCTCGACCCCGACCGGCCCGACGAGCCCATGCGGCTGGACACCGTCTTCGACGTGGCCAGCCTCACCAAGATCCTCGCCGTCTGGTCCACGATCGGCACGCTCGTCGAAGAGGGCAAGCTCGACCTCCACGCCCCGCTGGGCACCTTCTGGGACGAGGTAGCCGGCCACCCCCTGACCCGGGCCACGGCCCACCACCTCCTGACCCACACTGCGGGCCTGCCCCTGCGCGCCAACCTGAAGAACCTCTACGGCACCGACCCCCAGGACATCCGCGACGGCGTCCTCCACGAAGCCCTCCACCGCCCACCGGGCGAGGCCGTCGAGTACACCGACCGGGCCGCCCTGATCCTCGGCTACCTCGCCGAACACCTCTCGGGCCAGCCCCTGGACCAGCTAGCCATCGACCGCGTCTGGCACCCCCTGGGAATGACGCGCACCCACTTCGGCCCCCTCCCCACCACCGAAACGACCTGCTGCGCCCCCACCGAGTACGACGACACCACCGGCACCCACCTCAAGGGCACCGCCCACGACTTCTCCGCCCGCCTCCTTGGCGGCGTCTGCGGCATCGCCGGCACCTTCTCCGTCCTCGACGACCTCGCAATCTTCCTCCGCCACATGCTCGCCCCCACCCGGGCCGCGTTCGGCCCGACCTGGGTCAAGGACTCCCTCCACCTCCAGACCGGTGCCCTCACCCCCGCCCGTGGGCTCTTCTGGCACCCCGCCCCCGGCACCGACCCCGCCGCGGACGTCTGGGTCCACTACGGCTTCACCGGCACGGGCATGTGGATCAGCCCGGCCCAAGACCGGTGGGCCGTCCTCCTCACGAACAAAATCCGCTTCAACCGCGATCGGGAGCCCTTGACGGAAATCCGCAACGCTTTCCGTCTCGCCGCATTCACGGTGGTTGTTCCGAGGCTCCAGGCCTGACGGCAACCCCGTCCACGCGGAGGCTTTGATCGGCTTGGCGGAGGACCTCTCTTCGGCCGTGTCCGAGACGGCCTATCGGGCAGTCCGGGCACAAGGCCCGCACGCTCCAAGCGTCTTACCTGTAGAGCCATTGGAACGCGAACTGCCACGGGCCCGCTGCCGTATCCCACCGGCGCTCTCATCCTGGGTGACCGACGCGGCAGTCAGCCATCGGGGAGACGGCGGCTCGGAGGCCACCCGGAAGTCCTGCTACGGCACCAGGTGGCCGATCACTACCAGCGTGACGTCCCCACTGCGCGTACAGGAGCCTACGCAGGCGTCAACTCACTGAGGGCCCCTTGTAGGGCTTCGCTCTTGAGAGGGGTCGCCGCAGCCAGTTTCCGCAGATCCTCGCCAGTCAAATACCGGTAGCTCTGCGGTGGATGGAACGAGCCGGAGGCCCTGAGAGCCGCCAGAGGAACCGGCTCCTCGAAGGCGACCGGCTCCTCCAAGGAGAGGCCGCTGGCCCGGGTCGCGCCGCTCATGTAGTCGTCGTACTCCCGACGGCTGATGCCAGTGCTCGTGCGACTGGCGGTCCACACCTCACGAGGGCTGGCCACCTGCACCGAGGCGATCCTCGCCATGCCGACGATGGCCATCGTCGGCGCGGTCGCGTAGAGGAGTACGGGTGTCCCAGGAGTAGCGGCGACGCGTTGGCGGCGTACCTCCACCGTCTTGGTGCCGGCCAGGATCGCCGTCGCGAACCTCGGGTGGACGGACAACAGCATCGCGCGCTCCGGATCGCTCACGTCTTTCGGTGCCCCTCTTCGTACACGGCCTGGAACAGCGCGTTGTCGATCTTCGACAGCGACATCAGCGACAACCGTAGCCCCAGCCCGTTCGCCAGCGCGGTCAATCGCGAATGCGTCACCTGTACGGGAAACAGCTCCGTGTCCGAGAACCTCAGCGCCATGACCCGGCCCGTAGCATCGGCTGCCGCACGCACTTCGGCACGACCATATACGCCCAGGTGTTCGAATCGTGAGAAGAGGGCGTCAGGGTCGCCGATGACCACCTCGTCGAGGCGCGAGCAGCCGATCACCATCTTGCCCTGCTGCCCTGCGGACCCCTCACTGACGTACCAAAGGATCCGAGCGGGGACGCTCTCGCCCCGACGGCCGGCCGACCGGTAGTACACGTGCTCGCGACTGATTCCGAGTACGTCATCGCGCGGTACGAGCATTGCCGGAACGTCGAAGAGCTCCGTGGACCAGCGCGGCTTGACGGGTGCGATGAAGGTCGGCAGGGCAGAATCGACCAGCTTCGCCGGCCACCACACCCTCTCGGCGATGCTCGCGATCTCCGCTGGCGCACGGGCGTCCAGGACCGGCGTCACAGCGCCGGTCCGCCCCGCGATCTGCCCGGCGGCCCCGGAGACCGCCTCCGTCGGCCCGCACACGTCTACCAGGAGCGCGGTGAAGCCCTTCTCGTCCTCGACGAAGCCGTCGGGGCCTGCTGCGACCACAGCCGCCCTTGAGGGGCCGGGGTCGATGATGCGCACGGCCTGGGCGCCCCGGTCCCGCCCGAGCCTCTTCAGCATGAAGAGCAACTGGCGGGCGAGCGTCTCTTCCAGAGCGTGCGATGCGGTCCGCAGGAGAGGAACGTTCAGCGTGCGGCCGTCCAGCGCCCAGGCGTACAGCGCGACAGGGCGCCCATCGCCGTCCCGGATGAGTTCCCTGCGCCACAAGACACCGTCACGGGCAAGGCTGGTCAGACGCTCCGACAAACCGACTCCACCGTCACCACCGGCCTCGTCGAAGAAGGCGACGAGCCCCTCTTCACTTCCGGGCTCGACCTCGGCGGCGGAGAAGGCCGTTCCCATGAGATCGGCAGGGCGATACATCTGGGCTTGGCGGAGTTCGTCCACATGGAGCGTCACGGCCTCGGGAGAGACCACCCTGACGCGCGCCACCTCCCAGGCGATGTCTGCCAGCGCCGCCAGGTCGGAATCACGGGTCACCAGTACCTGCAGGCCAGCACAAGACGTCTCGGCCAAGTAGCGCAGCCGCGCACTCAGGCCGACATCGATCACAACGCCGGGCATCTCCTTGCCCACCGCTGCGGTCAACTCCTGCTGGCGGCTGACCACCGCGGCGGTGTCGGGCGCCAGGGAGCGGAGCCTGGACAGGCCGGCACGTTGGTGGTTCCGCTCCTCCCGGTCCTCCACCGCTTGAACGTGCAGGAGGAGCTGCGGCGTATAGGCGAGCTCGACCAGGTCTGCGAGCCACCCGGCCTCAAGGGCCCTCGCTTCCTCGACCGCACTCTCGGCACCCGTGCCGTGAAGCCCGGAGAAGACCGTGTGGTCGACCGTCACGACCAGCAGGGCGTCGCTCTGCGCTTCCGTGAACAGGTCGTCGTGACCGTGGTCGAGCCACCAGGTGTCGAGGGTCTCCTTGTCACTACCCCGCCCGAGGCCCTCACCCTTCGGCACGAAGCCCAGGCCGCTCCAGGTGGCGCTGAGCCCGTAGTCACGGCGGCACCTGGCCCTGATCCCGAGCCTGTGACTTTGACTGCGCCGCAGTTCTGCGATCAGGAGCCTCGCGATCCCCTTGCCCCGGTGCTCCTCCGCCACGCACAGGTGCACGAGGCGAACGTGCTGGCTACGCTTGGGCAGTCCGAAGAGCGCGTATCCGACCAGCTCACCGTGGTCCAACGCAACGAGCAAGCCACCGTCGTCGGCGTACTTCCGGTACGCGGGTGGCGTGAGCAGACCGAGCCGCTTCGTGTAGCGGTTGCCTAGGGCGATGGCCGCACCGAACATCTCCGACTGCTCTCCGGTCACCGGCAGCACTTCGATCACCGTGTTCCCCTCCGCTTCCGTGGGTATCGGGTCGATCACTCCCAGCGCATAGTGTCGAACCATGGGTGAGCGGGCCACCGTTTGACCAAATTCAGCCGTGTTGGCTCGAATTGACACTCCACGGCAGCGGTGCGGCGGCCGCCACCCCAAGCAGACACGAGAGCGCGACCCTGCGGGGTTACCGAATGAACGCTGAGCAGTTGTCCGGAGGTGGAAACAAAAGGCAGTCGTAGTGGCGTGCCAGCGCCGCGGGACGCCAACGTCCGGAAGGTGATGACCGCCCAACGCAACCGGGACACTGCGCCGGAGCTGGCGCTGCGCCGCGCCCTTCACGCGTTGGGCTTCCGTTACCGCGTGGACCTGCCGATCCCAGGAATGCCGCGTCGGCGCGCTGACGTCACCTTCACACGCTGGCGGACGGCGGTGTTCGTCCAAGGCTGCTTCTGGCACGCCTGCCCGACACATCAGCACGCTCCGAAGCACAACTCCGAGTGGTGGCGCATGAAGTTCGACACCAACGTTCGCCGGGACGAGGAGACCGACGCGCACCTCGCGCTCCTGGGCTGGCTGCCCCTCCGCATCTGGGAGCACGAAAGCGTGGACGGTGCTGTTCGACGCGTGATAGCAGCCCTTGCCACCCGAGGCCATCCCCTCGCCCTGAGGCTGGACGCCCACAACCTCGCCCCTTGGCTCCAGGCCGGAACAGCACCCCCACGGTCGGCGGCGTCACCCCGGTCAGAACGGCGGAACTCCCGCTGAGGCGCTCGGCTCGTCTGCCGCTGGCGGGTGCACGTACCTGCCCTCCTTGAACGGGGTGAACCAAGCACCGAACGGCATGGGCGCCACCCCCAGGGTGGAGCCGACCCCGCTCTCATCGATGCCGCCCATCGAATCGCCGTACAGCCACTCGAGGTCCACGGGGGCCAGTAGGCTCTCTCTGCGTCCTACCAGCGGCGTCTGCCGGGCTGGGATGCAACTGGTGACATAGAACTCGGGCAAGACTCGGGCTCGCGCCACGATGCACGGAACGACAGGCGATCCGGGAGCGGGAGTTGACACGGGTGGGTATCGAAGAGGTCGACGAGGCGGACGAAGCGGTGCCAACCGTCGGCCAACTGGTTACGGTACGTAATCGGAATTGGGTAGCCACTGCCGTGGAGCGCTCCTCGATCACGGTCGAGGAGCCGGGCAGTCCACTGTTTGCCGAGGCCCAGCACCTGGTTTCCCTGGTTTCGGTGGATGGCGACTCCGGTGACGAGGAGTTGCGCGTCCTGTGGGAGCTGGAGCCTGGTGCTACCGCCCGTGAGCAACACGCCTTGCCGTCTCCGGTGAGCGGGTTCGATGACCCGGCGAAGTTGGATGCCTTCCTTGACGCTGTGCGCTGGGGCTCGGTGGCAACGGCGGACAAGACGTTGCTGCAGGCGCCGTTCCGCTCCGGCGTGAAGCCGGAGGACTACCAGCTCGACCCTGTGGTGCGGGCGCTGCAGATGCCGCGTACGAACCTGCTGATCGCGGATGACGTTGGTCTCGGTAAGACCATCGAGGCGGGTCTGGTGATGCAGGAACTGATGCTGCGGCACCGGGCCCGGACCATGCTGATCGTGTGCCCGGCTTCGCTCACTCTGCAGTGGCGCGATGAAATGCGCGACAAGTTCGGCCTGGGGTTCAAGATCGTGGATGCGGAGCTCCTGAAGGAGCTCCGCCGGTCTCGCGGGCTGTACGCGAATCCGTGGACGCACTACCCGCGATTGATCGTCTCGATCGACTGGCTCAAGCGGGAGCGGCCCATGGCGCTGCTGCGCTCGATCCTGCCGCCGGCGCCGCAGTATCCGCGCGCCTTTGACCTCCTCGTAGTCGATGAGGTGCACACGTGCGCGCCTTCGGGGTCCGGGAAATACGCGGTCGACTCGCAGCGCACCGACGCGATCAAAACCTTGGCCCCGCACAGCGAGCACCGGCTGTTCCTGTCGGCGACGCCGCACAACGGCTACTTGGAATCGTTCACCGCCCTGTTGGCTCTGTTGGACGGCCACCGCTTCGCCCGCACCCTGGAGCCCTCGGAAGAGGCCAAAGCACAGGTGATGGTGCGGCGACTGAAGCGGGATCTGCCGCCGAACTGGGACGGTAGCCCGCGCTTCCCGGAACGTGACCTCGACCATCCCCTTGAAGTCGTCTACGATGCCCCGACACGCGACGCCTACGCAAAACTCGACTTGTACGCGCAGTCCCGCCGCGAGACGATCTCCGGCCAGCTGACCTTGCAGGGCACTGCGCCAAGTCGGGCTGCGGACTTCGTCGTCACGCTGCTCAAACGCCGCTTCCTGTCCAGCCCGAAGGCCTTTGCCAATACGGTGGACACCCATCTGAAGACGATGCTCGCCCGGGGAAGTCGCAACGAAGCCGAGCGGGAGTACGACCGCGGCGCGTATACGGTGGCGGAGAAGGTCCTCGCAAAGATGATCGGGCAGCTGGACGAGTCGGCTGAGGACGATGCCGCCTTCGCGGAGACAGCCCAGGAAGCCCTTGCCACAGTTCGTCGGTTCGCCCCGCCGCTTACCCCGGCCGAGCAGAAGCTGCTGGAGGATCTGCGCGACTGGGGGGACCGCAACTCGGAGAAGTCCGACGGCAAGTTCACCGCCTTCCTCGGCTGGCTGCGCGCCATCGTGCAGCGAAACGGAACCGATGGGATGAGCGGCAGCTGGGACGGCGATCGGGTCATCGTGTTCACCGAATACCGCGATACCCAGCGCTGGCTGCACGAACGACTCATCAGCGCCGGTGTGCCGAACGAGGCGATCGCCCAGCTCTACGGCGGCCAGGACCGCGATGAACGCGAGCGCGTCAAGAACGTCTTCCAGGACGACCCCGACGTCGACCCGGTGCGGATCCTGCTCGCCACCGACTCCGCGAGCGAGGGCATCAACCTGCAGAACCACTGCCACCGGGTCTTGCACTGGGAAATCCCGTGGAACCCCAACCGCCTGGAGCAGCGCAACGGCCGAGTGGACCGGCACGGACAGACCGCGGCGAAGGTCGAGATCGTCCATTTCGTGCCTCAGGGCTGGGACCGGAAGCGCGAAGAGGACACCGGATTCACCGAGGGCACCTTGGAGGACGCGATGGCGTTCCTCGGCGTCGCGGTCCGCAAGGTCGAGCAGATCCGCACCGACCTCGGTAGTGCCGGAGAAGTGATCGCCAGCCAGGTCGAGCAAAAGATGCTCGGCAAGCGCTCCAGCTGGCAGACCACCGACAGGGAGATCCAGCGCCTGGCCGGCAAGGCCGTACTGAAAATCGAACGGAATCTGGCGCACGACCTCCAGCAGGCCCAGGAACAGCTCACGCGGACCCGCACCGAGCTGAATCTGAACCCGGAGACGATCGAGCGGGTCGTGCGGACCGCACTCCGTCTGGCCCACAAGAAGGATCTGATCGAGACTCCGTCGCCCAAGGGAGTCAAGGCACGATGCTTCAGGCTCCCGGAACTGAAGGAAGGTTGGGCACAGGCACGCAACGACGGCTTGCGGCACCCGGTCAGTGGCAAGGAACGCCCCGTCACCTTCGACCAGGACTACGCTGGACGTACTGACGTCGTGCTGCTGCACTTGAACCACCGCCTGGTCGATCTGTGTCTGCGTCTGCTGCGCGCTGAACTGTGGTCCGAGGACGAGCACGGCGCGCATCTGACCCGTGTCACCGCCCGGATCGTCCCTGGCGACCTGTTGCGCAACCCTGCAGTGATCGCACACGGCCGCGTCGTGCTCACTGGGAACCGTGGAGTGCGTCTGCATGAGCAGATCGCCCTGGCCGGTGGATCCATCGAACACGGCAAGCTGGTGGTGGAGAAGAACCCGGAAACCCTGGAACACTGGCTCGCTGCCGCGTCGCAGGACGCGCCGCCGCCCGAATTCCTCGACCGGCTCACCGCGCTGTGGGGTGTACTGGAGCCCCCTCTCGGCAAGGCACTGCAGACCGAGTCCAACAAGATCGCGCGCAAACAGCGCAAGGTCCTGGACAAGCGCTGCGAGGAAGACGTCAAAGCAATGCAGTCGGTACTGACCGAGTTGGAGCGCAACATCCGGGACTCCCTGAACTCCAACCCGCTCTGGCGCCAGGACTCGCTGCTGGCCCCCGACCCGGAACGCGACCAGCTCAAGAAGGACCGCACGGAACTGGAGGCACGCCTCGCCGCCGTCCCTGAACAGCTCGTGTCCGAGGCCGCAGCCCTGCGCCACCGGTACGCGGACCCAGTCGCCCGCCGATTCCCCGTGGCGGTCACCTTCCTCGTCCCCGCCTCCCTGACCGTAGCCGCTCCTTCCCACCAGGAAGGCCACTGATGCCAACGCGCACCCGTTCCCCGAAAGCCGAGCAGCAGACCCCGATCGAGCAGCACGCCGAGTGGCTCAACCTGCTGCGTCCGGACGGACCGTTCCTCACCGCGAAGATCCTCGCCGACGCATTCCCGCAGGGCCTTGACGTTGTTGACACTCCACTGCGCGGCCGCCTCCGGCAGGCATGGGCCGAACTGCAGGCCGAACCGGCGACGCTGTGCAGCGCCTGGCAGCACCTGGTCCTGGAAGAACTGCTCGGCTACCAGGGCCAGGCACTGCGCCAAGGCTCGATGCTGCCCCGAGAACTGACCGACCTCCCCGGCACAGCCCCCGATGCACTGCTCATGGGCCCTCCTGACCCGACCAGCGGCCTGCCCGGCGTGGCCGAACGCGCACTCATCTACCGACGCCCCTGGGGCGAACCCCTCACCCGCGCCATGAAGGGCTTGCCGTCGGCGGCCGAGCAGGCCGCCGAGCTGTGCCGACGCCGTGCCGTCCCACTCGCACTGCTCACCAACGGCACCCTGTGGGTCCTTGTCCACGCCCGGCCCCAAGCACCGACCTCGGTGGCTGTCTTCGATGCCGACGCCTGGTTCGAGGAACCGCTGCTGCTGCGCGCCTTCACCTCCCTGCTCGGTGTCCGCTGCGCCGCGATCGCGCCCAAGGACAGCGAGAGCAAGGACACCGACTCCCTCGCCGCACTTTTCACCCGCACGGCCGACGACACGACCGCTGTCACCAAGACCCTCGGCAAGCAGGTCCGCGCGGCCGTCGAACTCCTTGTCGCGGAGCTCTCCCGCCTCGACCGTGAGGCCGACGGCGTCGTGCTGGAAGGCGTCGCGCCGCGGACCGTCTACCGCGCTGCGCTGACCGTCATGATGCGGATCGTGTTCCTCCTCTACGCGGAGGAACAGGGCCTGCTGCCGGCCGACGACGAGCTGTACGCAGACTCGTACTCGGTCACGAAGCTCTACGACCGCCTCGATCAGGACGACGCCGACATCGCCGACCGCTGGAAGGCTGCCTGGCCCACGCTGCTCGCCACCTTCCGAGCCATCCACGGCGGGGCCCGGCACCCGGACATGTGGATCCCCGCATACGGCGGGTCCCTGTTCGACCCGAAGCGGTTTGCCTGGCTAGAACGCCTGAAGGTCACCGACCGTGTCGTCTTCGCCATGCTCGACGCACTGGTCAAACTCAAGCGCACCACGCCGGCAGGCAAGGTCACTTCGACGGAACGCCTGTCCTACAAGGGCCTCGACGTCGAGCAGATCGGCCATGTCTACGAGGGTTTGCTCGAACACTCCGCCATTCGGCTCGACGAGCCACGCCTCGGGCTCAAGGGCAAGTCTGGTGCCGACGTCAAACTGGCTGACCTCGAAGAGTGGAGCGCGGCGGGTCACCTCCAAGCCAAGACCGTCAAGCTCGCCGGCCTGACGGCGAAGCAGTTCACCGCCGCAATCGCGACCGAGCCGACCGGCTCACAGATCGGTACCCTCGACGCAGCCTGCGATAACGATCCCGAGCTCGCCGACCGAGTGCGGCCGTTCTACGGCCTGCTGCGCTCCGACCTGCGCAACGAGCCGGTTGTCCACCCTGCCGGGACGGTCATCGTCACCCAGGTCGGCGACCGGCGCGACTCCGGCACGCATTACACACCGCGCGTGCTCGCCGAAGAGATCGTCCTACACACCCTTGACCCACTCTGCTTCTCACCCGGCTCCCCGGAGGGTGTTCCGCGACCCGCCGATGGGAGCCAGCCGCCCGAATGGCAGGTGCGTCCGGCATCAGAACTCCTGGCGCTCAAGGTCCTGGACCCCGCGATGGGCTCTGGCGCGTTCCTGGTCTCGGCGTGCCGGTACTTGTCGGAGCGGGTCGTGGAGGCGTGGGACCGCGATGGGCTGCCGGACACGGTCGCTGCGCGTCTCGGCGAGCATCGCGAAGACCGAGATGCGCAGCTCCTCGAAGCACGTCGCATGGTCGCCGACCGTTGCCTCTATGGCGTCGACATCGACGAGATGGCGGTGGAGCTCGCCAAGCTCTCGCTGTGGTTGGTCACCCTGGCGAAGGGCCGTCCGTTCAACTTCGTCGACCACGCCCTGCGCTGCGGCGACTCCCTCATCGGCTGCTTGACGGCGGACCAGATCGAAGCCTTCCACCTCACCCCGAGTAAAGGTCATCGTCTCAACGCCCGTCTCAGCGGCGAAATCGACAAGATCACTGGCCCGCTGTTGGCCCGAGCCGCGGAGCTGCGCCGCGACATCGAGCAACACGAGGTCACGGACATACGAGACGCTCGGGCGAAGGCCGCGAAGCTGGTCGAGGCCGAAGCGCTGACCGAACAGCTCCGCCTCGCAGCGGACGCCGTGGTCGCGGCGAGACTGTCCACCGCGACGACCAAGTCCGATGACGCCTACGACAACCGCCTCACGTCCATCGCCGACCTCGTCGAACAGGCACTGCAGGGAGACAAAGCCGCGGCGGCCGAAGCCCGCAATATCGTCGACGGCTGGCTCCTGGGCCCCAGCGGCGGACCGCGCACGGCCCCGCTGCGTCCACTGCACTGGCCGCTTGAGTTCCCCGAGATTGTCGCTGACCTTGCTCGTGGCGACCATCGCTTCGATGCCGTGGTGGGGAACCCTCCGTTCTCGGGCGGCGTTCAGACCAGCGCACGCATTGGCAAAGACAGCTTGAACTACATCAGCCAGGTAATTGCCCAGGGCCACGGGTCTGGCGGTCGGGCAGACCTCTGCACATACTTCCTATTGCGCAATCTGAAACTTGCCATCAATGGGAGAACTGGCATCATCGCAACAAATACCATTGCGCAAACCGACTCCCGCGAAGTGGGCCTAGACCGAATCCTCACCGAGGATTGGAAAATCGGTCGCGCTGTCAAGTCCATGGCATGGCCGGGGGAAGCCGGCGTGTACGTGTCATTGGTATGGGTTGGAATTCTTGGATCCGCCGAAAAGCCCATCCTCGAGGGAAAAACCACCCATGACATTTCGTCAAGCTTGACCGCATCATCGCGAACAACTGGGGGCCCAAAGAAGCTGGCTGCATGCGTTGGCCAAGCCTCGGTTGGCTGTCAGGTGACAGGGGAAGGATTCATCCTCAACGCAAGCAGCATGCAGTCTCTGCTCTCATTGAACGAGCGGAATAAAGATAGAATCTTTCCGCTCCTCAACGCTGACGAGATCAACAATCGGGCAGACTCCTCGGCCATCCGATGGGTGATTGATTTCGGGATGATGGACCTTGAAAGCGCACAACACTTTCCCGACCTGATCGCAAGAATCGAAGAATTCGGCCGCCCTGATAGGCCAGCATGGTGGAGATTTCATCGACCACGCCCCGAGCTCCGTAAGGCAATCGCCGACCATGACCGCATTCTCGTGATTGGCCTGCACAGCAAATATGGACTGCCGGTCATCGTGCCCAACAATCAAGTCTTCTCGCATGCCTTGTGCGTCTTCTACAAACCCGACGTGACGGCAATGCTCGCCCTTCTGACGAGCGCATGGCATTTCAACTGGTGGACCGTCAAGGGCGAGTCGACCCTGGAGACGAGGCTTCGCTACACTCCCTCCGATGGCTTCGACACGTTCCCACAGCCGGAACTCACGCGGCGCATCCGTGCCGCCGGCGAGGAGCTGGACACCTACCGTCGCCATGTCCAGCTATCGCGGACCCCGCAGCTCGGCATGACCGACCTCTATAACGAGGTCCACAACCCGGCGAACCTCGACGCCGATATCCAGCGCCTGCGCGAGATCCATGTCGAGATCGACGAGGCCGTCACTGAGTCCTACCTCGCCCACCCCCTCGCGGCGCACTTCGGCTGGACGCCGCTCGTGCTGAACCATGGATTCCACGAGCCGGTCCATGGCCTGCGCTGGACCGTCGACCCGGATGTCCAGATCGAGATGAACGACCGTCTCCTCGAACTCAACCATGCCCTGTACGAAGACGAGGTCCGCCGCGGCCTCCACAGCAAGAAGGGCTCCGCCAAGGCCAGGAAGACCGTTGCCCCCGCAGCGACCCCGGATCCCGGCGATGGGCTCTGGTAGGGGGGCCTTCCAGCGCCGGAGCCCACGTGTGGCACAAGCTCGCGGCTGCGTTGCGCCGCGCTGTCAGTGACTCGTCCTATCGTTGTGACCATGAGCGATAAGTTGCCGCCCGCGACATCGAACAGCCCGGTGCTGGCTGTTCCGTCCCCAGGCTCGATACGTGACGAGCTGGCCGAGCTCGTGGTGCTGGACCTGCTCGGACCGGTGGGCGGCGACCAGGAGGAGGTCGCTGACTCCCCGACCGACTGGTACGTGCTCGGCCGCCTCGCCCCGAACGGCACGACGATCGTGCCCGAGGAGATAGACGCCTCGCTCGGCGACAGCGAGCTGCCCGGCGCCGATGAGGGCTCGCCGGACGCGGACGCGCCGAACGTGCCGAGTCTGGCCCCGTCGTCGGTCGGGTTCACCGCGCGGGTGCGCGGTGATGCCGACCGGCTGGAGGTGACCGGGCGGTGGGCGCGTTACGTCCGCTCGCACTCGACGGATCCGAGCATCGAGAAGCTGATCTGGCGGCGCACGCCCCACACCGGCTGCGTTCCGGTCAAGCTGGTCGAGGGCCAGGTCGAGGCTCTGGTGCTCGACTCCGAGGACGAGAAGGTGGTGCTGCGCGGCCGCGTGCGGCGCTTCCACAACGACTGGCTGGTCACCCTGTTCCTGGTCAACACCACCGAGACCGACTCCAACTCCGCCCTGCACTGGGTTTTCCAGGCCGAGCTGTCGGCGGACGGCGCGGACGGCGCGGCGGTGTTCCTGCCCCGGCACGAGCCAGGATCCGGTGGCGATGCCGTTGACCAGGGCGAGCAGCGACGGTTGGCGATGGCGTACCGGTTCAGCCCTGAGTTCGCGGTGGGGCACGCGACCGGGGTGAGCGCTACGGCCAGTGACGCCGACCCGATGAGAGCGGTCTCGGTATGTACGAAGGCGGCGCCGGAGTACGACATCGCGCAGACCGACGCGCCGTCGTTCGACAGCGATCCGGACCTCCCGGAGCTGGTGGACCTGTTGGTCGACATGAAGGAACTCGGCGCGTGCGAGCCGCAACGACTGCGGGCGGGGCTGATTCCGCTCGTGGCCGGATACCGGGCGTGGATCGAGCGGGCCGAGGCACGGATCGGGCAGGACGGTCAGTATCTCGACGAGTACGCAGACCAGGCCGAGGAGGCACTGAACGAAGCCAAGCGGGCGGCCGACCGGATCGAAGCGGGCATCGAGCTGGTGCTCGGTGACCCGGACGCCCTGGCCGCCTTCCGCTTTGCGAACAGCGCGATGCACCTGCAGCGTGTCCACACACGGGTCGCCGCCGCCCGACGCCGCGACGGATCCCGTGACCTCAACGCAGTGTTCCGCGACGAGGACAAACCGGCCAACCGCTCCTGGCGCCCCTTCCAGCTCGCGTTCCTGTTGCTGAACCTTCCCGCACTGACCGATCCCGCGCATCCGGAGCGTGCCACGGGAGCCGATGCGGTGGCGGACCTGCTCTGGTTCCCCACCGGTGGCGGCAAGACCGAGGCGTACCTCGGCCTGACCTCCTACACCCTCGCCATCCGCCGGCTGCGACCGGACCTCGGCGGCCTCGACGCAGGCCATGGGGTCGCCGTACTGATGCGCTACACCCTGAGGCTGCTGACGATCCAACAGTTCCAACGTGCCACCGCACTGATCTGCGCGTGCGAGGTCCTGCGCCGTGCCGACGAGGCGCGGTGGGGTGCAGAACCGTTCCGGATCGGCCTGTGGGTCGGGGGGAAGGTGTCCCCGAACACGACCGACAAGGCCGTCGACTGGGTCAAGGACGTCCGCCGGGCGAGCGGGAAGCCCCATCAGAACTCCGGCACCCCCTACCAGCTCACCAGTTGCCCGTGGTGCGGAACGAAGATCGAGAAGGGCCGGGACATCGAGGTCGACAAGACTCTTCGCCGGACCTTCCTGCGCTGTCCCGAGCTGTTCGGCTGCCCCTTCGGCGGCGGCGACCCGAACCGTGAGGGCCTGCCGGTGGTCGTCGTCGACGAGGAGATCTACCGACTGCTGCCGAGCCTGGTGATCGCGACCGTCGACAAGTTCGCACAGCTCACCTGGAACGGGCGCACCCAAGCCCTGTTCGGACGTGCCTCCCGGTACTGCTCCCGACACGGCTACGTCACCGCCCAGATCGCCGAGGAGGACTGGGAAGCCAGCAGCCACCTCGCGGAAGGACGCCATCCTGCTGCGACGCTCACCGCGGCCAAGCCGGTGCGTCCCCCGGACCTGATCGTGCAGGACGAACTCCACCTGATCTCCGGTCCACTCGGCTCGCTGACCGGCTTGTACGAGGCCGCAGTGGACCGCCTTGCCACGTGGGAATACGCACCGGGCAGGACGGCGCGGCCGAAGGTGATCGCCTCGACGGCCACCGTGCGGCGCGCCGAGCGGCAGATTCATGCCCTCTTCGACCGGCGCACCGAGGTCTTCCCGCCACAGGGACTGGAAATCGGGGACAGCTTTTTCGCCAGACAGCGGCCCACGGACTCACATCCCGGTCGCCGCTACATCGGGATCTGCGCGCAGGGCGTGCGCACGAAGTCCACGATGATCCGGGTGTACGTCGCGGTGCTCGCCGCCGCGCAGACCGTGCACAAGAAGTACGGGCACAATCCGGTGACGGATCCCTACATGACCCTCGTCGGCTACTTCAACAGCCTGCGCGATCTAGGCGGCATGCGTCTGTCGGTCGAGGACGATGTCTCCACCCGACTGGAGCGGATCAACGAACGCGGCCTGTCGAGGCGCTACGACCTGCGGCTTGAGGAGCTCACCTCGCGCCTGACCTCGGAGAAGATCCCCGACATCCTCCAGCAGCTGGAGTACACCTTCCCCCGGGCGAACAAGCTGACACCGATCGACGTGCTCCTGGCCACCAACATGATCGCCGTCGGAGTCGACGTCTCCCGGCTCGGCGTCATGGTCGTCGCCAACCAGCCCAAATCCACCGCCGAGTACATCCAGGCGACCAGCCGCGTCGGCCGCGCCGCACCCGGCCTCGTCTTCACCGTGTTCAACTGGGCCCGCCCACGCGACCTGTCCCACTACGAGACCTTCGAGTACTTCCACGCCACCGTGTACCGGCACGTCGAAGCGCTCTCGGTCACCCCGTTCGCGGAACGCGCCATAGACCGGGGCCTGACCGGGGTGCTCGTGGCGCTGGCCCGCAACCTGGAGGCCGGCGACAACGGCAACCTCGGCGCGCAGACCTTCGATACGCACAGCAGCAAGGCCGACCACATCGTCCGGTACCTGGAACGCCGCGCCGGCGAAGTTGCCACGGACCGGGCCGTCGCAACGCGGGTACGCGAGGAGCTGGACAGCATTCTGGACCTGTGGGCGCGCGAACAGCGCCGCCCCGCTGCCCGACTCGCCTTCGACGCGAAGGGCAAGGCCGACGACATCGTCGGCCTGCTCCACAGTCCGGATTCCGGCCCCTGGAAGCGCACAACCTGTCCGACCTCCCTGCGCGAAGTCGAGCCGGGTATCCGACTGGTGCTGCGGACCGCTCCGGGTAACGCCGACGACCACGAGCAGCACCCGTTCCTCCCGCGCCCGAACCCGGACGCCAACGGCGCCGGAAACGAAGGGGACCACTCATGACCATCACTGCAGACGGTGCACGCTCAGCGAGCAACCTGCGGGTCGGAGAGCTGAGGCCCAGCCAACTCCTGCACACCTACGGTGTTGGCGCGGTCGCGGACCTCCCGAACCTCTCGGTGATGATCCTCGGACTCGATGAGTGGGAGCTGGAGAAGGCCGCGATCGTGCCGGAGGAGCGGCTCCTTGCGGCGGTGCGCAGCAAGCTCGGCGCCCAGGTGCAGCATCTGCGGATGCCGCCGTACACGCCGGAGGACCCGAACGACTTCACCGGCGCCTGGTCCCGGATCGGTGTGCCGGTCGCGGTGTTCCCTGGCTGGCTGCGCTGCACCGACACCCGGTGCAACCGGCTCGCCCCGGCCGATTCCGGGCTCTTCCACCTGCTGCCCAACAGCGTGGCACCCGACCAGACCCGCTTCGTCCACTCCTGCCGCGAGACCGGCCGCAAACGGCCGACCGCTGTGCCGGCCAGGTTCGTCTCTGCCTGCCCAGCCGGACACGTGGACGACTTCCCGTGGATGTACTTCGTCCACCGGGGCGCACCGTACGGCACGGATCACACACTGAAGCTCGTCGAGCGCGGTACCACCGGCGAGGCGGCGAACATCTTCGTCGAATGCTCCTGCGAGGTGAACGCCCGGTCCATGGCCGAGGCGATCGGCACCCGCAGTGAGCAGGTACTCCCGGCCTGTCGGGGCCGGCACCCGCACTTGGGAACCTTCGAAACCTGCACCGAACAGACCCGGACCATGGCACTGGGTGCGACGAACGGCTGGTTCGCCATGCAGCTGCGGGTGTTCTCCATCCCGCACGCCGACGATCCGGTGGACAGCGCCGTGGCCGAACACTGGGCCGGGCTCCGGGTGGTGGCACAGCTCCCCCGCGAGACCGCGCGCCTGGTCCTGCCCACCCAGGTGATGTGGCCACAGCTCGAACGCTTCGGCCCGGACGAGGTATTGGACGCGATCTCGCGACACCAGGGAGAGAACCAAGCCGGCGCCGCCGAAGACACCGACGCACTGGACATCGCCGGACCGGAGTGGCTTGCCTTCATCGGCAGCCCGCAGAACCACCCTGACTTCAGCGTCAGCAACGAGCCCGTCCCAGCCGCACACCGTGACTGGCTCGGCCAGGTGCGTCTGGTCAAGCGCTTGCGCGAAGTGTCCGCGCTATACGGATTCAGTCGGATCGATGCGCCGGAATGGGGCTCCGCAACCAGCGGAGGCGAGGCCCTGGAGGAGAACCGTGCGCCCCTCTCCAGCTCGGCGCCGATTTGGCTGCCCTGCGCGGAAACCCGCGGCGAGGGGATATTCCTCCGCTTCGACGAGAAGCGGATCAGCGCCTGGGAACAGGACCCGAACGTCATCCGCCGAACCAGAACGCTGAGGAAGGCACACGAGAAGTGGTGCACCCAGCGCCGCACCGCCGCGGAGTGGCCAGGCATCCGCTATGTGTTGCTGCACACCTTCTCCCACGTCCTGATTCGAGAGTTCGCCCTTGAGTGCGGGTACGGCGCCTCCGGAATCGGCGAGCGGATCTACGCGCGCTCAGGTTCAGATTCAATGGCCGGGATCTTGCTGTACACCGCAGCCCCCGACAGCGAGGGCACCCTCGGCGGGCTGGTCAACCTCGGCGGACAGCTCAGACTTGGTGCCTTGATCGACCAAGCGCTCGAGGCTGCGCGGCTGTGCGGCTCGGATCCACTGTGCGCCGACCATGACCCGGTCGCCCACGGTCGCCTGCACGGTGCTGCCTGTCACGCCTGTCTGTTCGCGGCGGAAACGTCCTGTGAACGGGGCAACCACTTCCTCGATCGCGAACTGCTCGTAGAAACGTTCAGCGGCCGACCGGGCGGGTTCTTCACGGCATGAACGGCCACAGCGCCTCCGAAGCTGCGCCCAGCCTGCCCGAAGTACTCTCCGGCCTCGTCGCCACTCTCCCCTCAACGCACCTCGCCGCCTGGATCAACGTCCTGCGAACGGTGCACGGCCCTGACGGGCGCACGGAATCCCGCCTCGTCGCAGCACACCCGGGCGTAGGTCTCGGGCCACGCGCCGGCCTGCTGCTGTCCGCATGGCGGTCCACCGATCCACAACTGCCGGGATGTGCCCTGGCCCTGGCCCTCGAAGCCGCCCGCAACCGATACGAGCAGGATCTCGCTACCCATCACGTCGAGATCGCCGTCTCGGGACCAGTGAGCGACGCAGTGTCGGTCAGGCTCACCGCATCCGTCGCAATCCAGGTAATCCGGGCCGCCAACGCCACGCTCCTGGTCACCAGCTACGCCGCGTTCGGCATCCAGCAGATCGTCAGCGAGATCAGGGCAGCCGCAGACCGAGGCGTAAGGGTGGATCTGGTCCTGGAGACCGCCCGCGCTTCCGGCGGCCGACTGCACGGAGACTGCGACGGGCGTACCGCATTCTACGAACTGCGCTTCCTCCCAGACGTACGCCTGTGGCAGTGGGCGAACGACGAGCGGCACGGGCCTGGCGGCCGATACGGCAGCATGCACGCCAAGATTATCGCCGCCGACCGGAGCATCGCCCTACTCGGCAGCGCCAACCTCACTGACAACGCATACAGCGACAACTTGGAGGTAGGTGCTGTCATCCGCGACCCACGCGCCGTCGCCAATCTCGTCGATCACTTCACCAACCTGATGCATTCAACCGACGGCCCCTTGACCCGACTGCCCTGGCAACGAGTCTCATAGCCCTAAGCACGCATCGACCGCTGCCACACCCTGTGGATAGCTCGTTTGGTCGGATGAACAACCCACCAGCACCTTCCCGGTTCAGCTCCTACGAGAGGCCTCTCCGCAGACGCGGTAGTCGGCCTCGAGGGCCTTCTGCGGCCCTGAGTTCGGCGTATCACCTGACGGGCAGGCGGAGGCCTTGGCGGTGATGGTGGACGTGGCAGGCGAAGGTGTGATGCCCCGTCGTGCTCGGTGCTCACGCGGCAGATCGACTCGGCACGCCGTACTCGGCCCGTGTTCCATGTCCCCGCGGAGACAGAAGTGGCCCTCACAGAGCAGACCTGGACCATTCACGGCATCGCGCAGGATCCTGCCATGACACCCGGATCACGTTGCCAGCCAGCGACGATCCTTCCTCGTCAAAGCCTCCGCTGGGGAGAATCTGGGGAGAACGCAGACCCGTTGGGGAGCGGACGGGGAGGATCGGCCGCATCAACGGGCAGTATCGCGAAAGGGCCGGAAAGACGGATCGCCGCAGGTCCGCACACCTCCCTAGTCGATTTCTGCAGGTCATTGGCCTGAGGGCGAGGACTTCAATAAGATCTCCTCCTGGGCCGCCATCCTGTTTGCACCCACGTTGGTGGGAACCATCTACGGCATGAACTTCGAGACCATGCCGGAGTTGAAGTGGGCGGGCGGCTACCCCTTCGCGATCCTGCTGATGGCGGTCGTCTGCGTCAGCCTGTACGTCATCTTCAAGAAGCGCGACTGGCTGTAGCCGGCATGGGTGTGGCCTCAGGTTGGCTGCGCGCGGCCCGTGGTGGTGGCCGGCTGTCGCCGGTGTCCGAGCCGGTGCCTAGCCTGTGCACGTGACGATGAACGATGATCGACAGTTCCCCGCCGCCCTCGCCGCCGCGATGGCCGGCCCGTTCGACTACGACGGCGGTGACGGGGTCGACTTCGAGCCCTTCCCCGCCTTCCTGTCCGCCGCGGACACCACCGACTGGTTCCAGGCGTGGACCGGCAACACCGAAGTGGACGGCGGGGACTTCCGCGTGTTCGGGCAGGACGGTACGGGCGGGTACGCGGCGTTCTGGATGGTCCGCCGGGACCGGCCGGCGGGTGAGCAGCCCGTCGTCTTCCTCGGGTCCGAGGGGGAGGCGGGTGTCGTAGCCCGCGACCTGGGGGATTTCCTGTGGCTGCTGGCCGACGGCTTCGGCCCCTTGGAGGCCGCCACCTCGTACGGGCCCGAGCGGGCCTCGCGCCCCCATCAGGCGCTGGCGGCCGTCGCCGAACGGTTCGCGTCGGACCGGCGTACGTCGGCCGCCGTCGTGATCGAGCGTGCCACCCGGGAGTTCCCCGACTTCGACGAGATCATCGTGGGTCTCTGCCGCTGAGCCGCCGGCGCCATGTGGGCGCCATTCCCCCGTGGTTCCGGATGCGGGAACTCGTGACGATCTTCCGCTTGGTTGTGAAGGACCGGTTCCGGGGCGCGCACGGCTCACCCGGCGAATTCCGGCCGGCCGCGCGTACGGCCGGGAGACTTCTCGTGGTCGGGAGCGCCTCGGACGGGGCGGGAGTGATTGCGGGGCCGGAACGCCGCCCCGCCCAGGTGGCCGCCGTTGTAGCGGGTTTCCGGACGTGGTGGCGGTCTCGCCCCGATCCCGCATTCGTCCCCCCGCGGACGAGCCACGGCGGCCACCGACAATCGGTCCGGAGCGGCTGACGGTCCCTCGGATCGATGTGAGGGATTGTCGACCAGCGCGTGAAGAAGCGTTTGACGGATCGGTGGCGGGAGAGGTGGGCGACGGTGGGCGTGGCGTCGAAGCGCGACGTCAACGGGCCTTTGTGGCACCCGGGTTGAGGCGGCTGCGGCGCTCCGCCCGACGTCGAGGGGGCGAAGACCCGGGTGATAGCATCCCGGCATCTGTGATCTTGATCCATTTTGAACGCAGATGCTGATTTCCGATCGGCGGCAGGCTCTCCGCGTCACGGCGGGTGAGCCGCGCCGATCAGCTGTGTTGCGGGGCCTCGCGAGGTGTATCTGCAGCCGTCCGCATGCCATGCGCCGGGAAAGGTTTCCATGAATCGAGACGCACTTGTGTGGTGCTTGGTTGCGGTGGCGGCGATAGCCGTCATCGCGGTCGCGGCACTCGTCGCCCGCAACAGAGCGCTGGGGGCGAAGAAGGAGCAGAACGAGGCCGAACTGAGACACCAACTACAGGCGGCGGAAAGCCACCTGCACGCGTCGTACGGCGAGCTGCAGAGGTTCCGGAACGAGCAGGACGCCACGCTCCGCGAAGCCAAGGAGGCGGCGGAGGAGAACACCAAGGCCGTCCTCAAGGGTGCCGCCAGCCTCCTGCAGAGCCTCGCGGCCGAGCAGACGACGCTCCTGGACGGCATCCAGCGCAAGTACGGTGGACACGCCGTCCTCAGCGACCTGTTGGACGTCAACCACGCCAACGCCCAGATGGCGCGCAAGGCTCAGGGCATCGCCGTCATGTGCGGTGCGCCGCTCGGCCGTCGCAACCGGCCCGCCAGCGTCTACGACGTGGTGCGCAGCGCCCAGGGCCAGATCCGCAACTTCAATCGGGTCGCCATCATGCAGCAGACCGGTCTCGCCCTGAAGGCGTCCGCGGTCGCGCCCGTCGCCCTCGCCGTGGCGGAGCTGCTCGACAACGCGGCCAGCTTCTCGCAGCACGACGCGCCGATCGAGGTCACGTTCCAGCGCGTGCAGAACAACCTGTGCATCGTCATCGACGACGCCGGTGTCAGCATGAACGACGAAGACCGTCAGCGGGCGACCGCGCTGCTCTCCGGGGAAGTCGCCCCCCGCCTGTCGCAACTCGGGACCCAGCCGAAGTTCGGCTTCCCGGTCATCGGCCTGATCGCGCGTCAGCACGGTTTCAGGGTGGACGTCACCGGAGTCTCCCGGTACGGCGGCGTCAGGGCCGTCGTCCTCTTGCCCGAGGAGCTGTGGACCATGGAGGAGATACCGCCCGTCCAGGAGGCTCCGGTCAGCAACATCCGGCGCACGCCCGAGAGCCGGACCGAGAGCCGGTCCCAGAGCGCGCCGTCGCGCACGATGCACGGTCTGCCCAAGCGCGGCTCACGTCAGGCGCCCATCGCGAGTGTCCCGGATCCCGACACCGCCCCCGCGGCGCCTCGGACCCCGCAGGAGACGGGTCGCGCTTCCGGCCGCGGCCTGGGGGCCTTCCAGCGCGGCACGCTCTCCGGCCGCAACCTTGACGCCACCTCGTTCGAAGGGCCCGAAGACGCATGACCGCAGACCTGTCGTGGATGCTTGAGGACATCGTGCACAACGTGCCCCATGCACGGCACGCCGTCCTGCTGTCCGCGGACGGCCTCCCTCGTGGTGCGACGGAGGGCCTGGCCGAGAAGGACGTGCGCACCATCTCCGCCGCCATGGCCGGGATGCAGTCGCTCAGCCGGGCGACGGCCCACTTCGCGGGTCCGGAGGTGGACCGGCAGTGGAACCAGACGATCATCGAGTTCTCGCACGGCTGGAGCTTCCTGATCGGGGCCGGGCAGGGCTCGTACCTCGCCGCCGCGGCCGCCCCCGATGTGGACATGCAGCAGATCTCCTTCCGCATGCACCGTCTCGTGGCGCGACTGGGAAACAACCTCACCTCGCCGCCGAGGGTGAGCGTCGAGGACGCCGGTGGTGCGCGAGGGGACTCCTCCCGGCATCGGGGATCCGGTGACGCGGGATTCGTCCTCGGCGAGCTCGACCGGGTGGTGTCCGAGGTCGAGGGCGCCCGCCACGCGGTGCTGCTGGGATCGGACGGGCTTCCCCGCGGGGCCACCAACGGCATGAGCCGTGACCTCGCGGACACCATCTCGGCGGCCATGACGGGCATCCACGCCTACAGCCGGGTGACCTCCCAGTTCACGGGGGCCGTCGAGGACGCGGAATGGCGTCAGACGGTCATCGAGTTCCAGCACGGCTGGATCTTCCTCATGGCTGCCGGGCCCGATGCCTTCCTGGCCGCTGCCGCCGAACACGACTGCGACATAGAGAAGTTCACCACGCGCCTGCACGAGGTGGTTCCCCGACTGACCGCGGCGGCGACATCGGGGAAGGGGACAGGTCATGTCTGACGGGCCCGAGCAGGACGAAGAGCTGGAACTGACGTCTCCGTTAGTCCCCCTCTTCGTGATCACGAACGGACGGGCGCTCCCCCCGGACCACGAGTACGAGCACACGACGCTCGTGACGGCGTCGGCGGCCGAGAACGGACAGGCCACGGCTCGCACGCTGTCGCCCGAAGCGGGGCAGGTCATGGACCTGGTCGCGAACGGCTTCCTGTCCGTGGCGGAGGTGGCGGGCCACACCCACCTGCCCCTGGGCGTCGTCCGGATCCTGCTGGCGCAGTTGGAGGAGGACGATCTCATCCTCGCGAGGACACCGATACCGCGCGCCGAACGTGTCGACAGAGAACTGGTCAGCGCCGTGCTAGAGGGCCTGAAGAATCGATTCGGAGCGTAATCCGTGTACCTGGATCCAGATGTCTCCCACGCGGTGAAGATCCTCATAGTGGGGCACTTCGGGGTCGGCAAGACCACCTGCATCGGCAGTCTCTCCGAGATCGAACCCCTGCGGACCGAGGAGGAGATCACCGAGGCCAGCGTGGGCCTCGATGACCTGTCGGGCACACCGGACAAGACGACCACCACCGTCGCCATGGACTTCGGCCGGCTGACCCTCAGCGACACCCTGGTGCTCTACCTCTTCGGAACGCCCGGCCAGGAGCGCTTCAAGGAGATGTGGGAGGAGCTCTCCCGGGGCGCCCTGGGAGCGCTGGTCCTGGTCGACCCGGAGCGGCTGCACGAGTCGTTCCCCGTCCTGGACCTCGTCGAGCGCTTCGGCCTGACGTACGCCATCGCCGTGAACCACTTCGAGGGCACCACCCACTACCCGCTCGACGAGGTGCGCGAAGCCCTGAACCTCACCGCCGAGACCCCTGTCGTGGAGTGCGACGTGCGGGACGAGAACTCCTCGGCGCAGGCCCTCATCACCCTCGTGACCCACCTCATGTCCCAACTCGGCTAGGAGCGCAGGAATGCAACAGCCAATTGAGCCCCAGGAGATACCCCCCGGCTGCCCCGCGCACGGGAACGTCCAGATCTACGGCCCCTCGTTCGGAGCCGACCCGGACAGCCATTACGCGCAGCTGCGACACTTCGGTCCCAGCGCGCCGGTGGACATCGCCCCCGGCGTCCAGGCCGAGCTCGTCACCAGCTACGACGCCGCTCTGTACGTCCTGCAGAACCCGGCTTCCTTCGTGCGCGACTCCCGCCGCTGGAACGCCCTCAACGAAGGGCGCGTCCCGGCCGACAGCCCGGCGCTCCCCATGATGGCGTACCGTCCGAACGCGCTCATGAGTGACGGTGCGTCACACGCGCGGCTGCGGCGGGCCGTCACCGACAGTCTCGCCACGATCAACGAGCACCAGCTCATCCGGCAGACGCAGCAGTCCGCCAACTACCTGATCAGTCAGTTCAGTACGGACATTCGCGGCCAGGCGGAGTTGATGGCCGAGTACGCGCAGCCGCTGCCGCTGCTGGTCTTCAGCGAGCTGTTCGGTTGCCCGCCCGACATCGGCGACCGCGTGATCGCCGGCATCAGCGGCCTCTTCGAGGGGACGCCCGGGTCCGACGAGGTGCTCGGCGGGGCGCTCACCGAGCTGATCGCCCTCAAGCGGCGGCGCCCGACCGCGGACCTGACGACGCGCCTGATGGAGCACTCGGCCCAACTCAGCGACGAGGAGGTGCTGCACCAGCTGGTCACCCTGCTCTCGGGTGGCACCGCACCGCTGGCCGCGGCCATCGGCACCAGCAGCGCCCTGTACCTCGGGGAGGACTGGCAGATGGGCCTCCCGGTCGAGGACGCGGTCTCGCAGACCCTCTGGAACTACGCGCCGATCTCCAACTACGCGGCGCACTACCCGACTCACGACGTCGAACTCGGCGACAGGTTGGTCCGGGCGAACGACCCCATCCTGATCTCGTTCGCCGCGGCCAACACCGATCCGAAGCTGACCCAGCACCGGGAACAGCTCAGCGCGAAGGCGCACTTGGCGTTCGGAGCGGGCCCGCACGCCTGCCCCGCCAAGGACCCGGCCTTCATGATGACCGTGACCGCCGTCGAGACGCTGCTGAACCAGCTGCACGACGTCGAGTTGCGCGTTCCGTTCAAGTCGCTCACCTGGGCACCGAGTCCGTGGAGCCGCTCGCTGGTCACCCTCCCGATCCGCTTCACGCCGAGGGGTGTTCCGCAACCCACCGAGACGGCCGGATCGAAAGCGGGCCGGCTGCCCCAGCAGCAGACGGCAGCCCCGGCGCCGTCCAACGCCGGTCCGTCGCGCACGAACGCCGGCGCCGCGCCGCAGCCCAAGGGTGGCCTGTTCAGCCGCTTCCTGGCCTGGACCAGGGGTGAGTGAGTCAATTCGATCGAGTGGTTCCGGCGTGAGTCAAGCAACCCTCTGAGCGCTCAGCGGTGGAGGGCGTCTTAACGATCATGTGGGCACGCATGGCGGCCGGCTCTCGGAAAGGGGCCGCCATCGCGGGTGTTGCCACGACCACGTCGTACGACCGCAGGGCGTCCGCCTCCCTCTCCCCCCGTCCACGGACGGCCGGAGGGCAGGCCGACCCCTTCCCGTACGGCTGGAGCCCGACAGGCGGTGGCGGGAGCGCCAAGGGCCGGGGACGCGCCGGGGCCTGCCCCCCTCCGGCGAACGCGCGCCGGCGAGGCGGTCTTCCCCGAACCCGTCTGCGAGCAGCTGTCGGTGACGGGCATCGGTGACCGGGTCGGGCTACCGGAGGCGGACCGGCGCCGACTCGGTGACTTGGCCCACGACCAGCCCTTCGCCCGGGAGTTGCTGCCGTCGGCCGACCGATCGGCCCCGTCCGACGCGGCCACGGCCGAACCGCCGCCGCGTGGGACCGGGCGGGGCGATGGGACGCCCTGGCCGACGGCCGTGCCCCGGCCCGCCGCGGTCCCCCCGGGGCGCGGGGCGCCCGGGTACCCGTTGCGTGCGGCGGGCGCGGTTCGCGCGACGACGTACCCGGCCGTCCGGCGCCGGTCAGTGGGACTCGGGGGCCGTGGGGGCGGGTCCGGAGCCCAGGAGGGTGCTGATCAGCCGGGACGTGGTGGCGGGAGGGGTCGGGGTGGTGTCGGGGGTGCGGGTCATCAGGAGGTGGTGGACGGTGCCGACCAGGGCGAGGGCGATCGTGGCCGGGTCGGCGTGGGGCGGGACGCGGGCGAGGTGTCGCTCCGCCTCCAGGTAGGCGGTGACCGAGTCCTGGATCGCCCCGAAGGCCGGCGCTCCGGACTCCAGGCCCTCACGGGTGTGCAGCGATGCCGCGGGGCGGGTCATGGCGATGCCGACGACCGCCGGGGGCAGGGAGTCCAGCATGGCGACGGTGATGTCCTGGAGGTTGTCCGCGACGGCGCCCCGCCCCACTCGCGAGGGCAGCAGGGCCGCGTGGCGGGCGGCGCGGGCGAAGCGGTCCAGGACCAGTTCGGCGACGAACTCGTCCAGGCCGGCGAAGTGGGCGTGCAGGACCCCCTTCCCGCATTCGGCCTCCGCGGTGACGGCGCGGCTGGTCAGGCCGGCGGCCCCGTCGCGTGCGACCACCCGCTCGGCGGCTGCGAACAGTCGCTCCCTGAGGTCCGGAATCGCCACTCCACGCGGTGACATAACACCCCTTTCGGCCAAGCCCGTTGCGAGTATGGGCACATGCCCATACTGTTTGGGCACTTGCCCATACTAAGGGTCGGGCGCCTCGCGCCGCCCGGCCGGTACGGAGGTGCAGCATGACTCGGACCGGCAACGCCGATCAGGCCGAGGCCTGGAACGGGTACGAGGGCTCCCACTGGGCGCGGAGCCACGCGCGCTGGGACGCCGTAAACGACGGCTTCAACGGGCCCCTGCTCGACGCGGCCGCCGTGAGCGGGTCGGACCACGTCCTGGACGTCGGCTGCGGTCCCGGACGCACCACCCTGCTGGCCGCCGGTCGGGCCGCGGAAGGGCGGGCGGTCGGGGTCGACCTGTCGGCCCCCGCCGTGGACCGGGCCCGGGCGAACGCGGAGCGCGAGGGGGTTCGCAACGCGTCGTTCGTCGTCGCCGACGCCCAGGTCCACACGTTCGGGGACGGGGTCTTCGACGCGGCCGTCAGCCGGTACGGGATGACCTTCTTCGGCGACCCGGTGGCCGCGTTCGCGAACGTCCTCCGGGCGCTGCGCCCCGGCGGCAGGCTGGCGTTCGTGTGCGCGGCCCGGCCCGGGGACAACGAGTGGTTCGAGGCGATGGCCTCGCTCGACGGCGTCCTCCCCCTCGGCGACTTCGGCACCCCCGGCTCCGAGGGCATGTTCTCGCTCTCCGAACCCGGCCTGGCGGGCGCCCTGTTGTCGGAGGCCGGCGGGGAGGACGTCCGCGCGGAACGCCTGGACGTTGCGGGGAACTGGGGGCGGGACGCCGCGGACGCCGCCGCCTTCCTGCTCGACTCCGGGCCGGGCCGTCACATGCTCGGGCAGGTCGGACCGCAGGCGCGGGAGCAGGCCCGCGGGGTGCTCACGGACCGCTTGCGCCGGCACGAGGCCGGCGGCTCCGTGTGGTTGCGCAGCAGCGCGTGGCTGGTCACCGCGGTCCGCGGCGGCGCACCTCGGGGTTGAGGGGTCAGGAGCGGACCAGGCGGGCGATGGCGCGGGAGGCTTCCTCCACCTTGACGCGCGCCTCTTCGCCGCCCTCCGCGACGGCCGCGGCGACGCAGGAGTGGAGGTGGTCCTCCAGCATGGTCAGGCCGAAGGCCTGGAGGGCCTTGGTGGCGGCGCCGACCTGGGTGAGCACGTCGATGCAGTACGCGTCCTCCTCGACCATGCGCTGCAGGCCGCGCACCTGGCCTTCGATGCGGCGCAGCCGCTTGAGGACGTCGTCCTTGTGTGCGGTGTAACCGTGCACGGCGATCCCTTCCCTCCGTCGACGTCTCCCGGACCTCCCGGACCTCCCGGACCCTCCCGGCCGGCCCCGGTGGGCCTTGCCCGCGCCGGCCCTCCGGTGGGGCGCGGCGGCCCGGTCAGTGGGTGTGCGCGTCACCCGGTTCGGCGGCGGGAGCGGGCGTGGTGGCGGGGGCGGCGGGGGCCACGGGGGCGTTCGCGTCCGTACCGGGGGCCGGTCGGGTGCCCGCGCTCACCGTGAAGGCGGCGGTGCGGACCCGGCCCTCGTGCTGGAAGTCCAGGAAGAGCCGGTAGGCGCCCGCGCTCGGCGCCGTCGCCGTGAAGGAGACGTCGGGGCCGGGGCCGCCCTCGTTGGGGTGGACGTGGAGGTAGGCGAGGTCCCCGTCGCGGAGGGCGACGAGGTGGCCGTAGGCCCCGAGGTACGGCTCCAGGTTCGTGACGGGCTTTCCGTCCTTGGCGACCGTCAGCTTGAGCTCGCCCGCCTTGCCGGGGTCGAGGGTGCCGCCGAGCGTGACCTGGTAGCCGTCGACGTCGACGGTCCTCGCCTCCGCCGGCAGGGGGTTCGGCGCGTACGCGCCGGGCACCGCCAGGTCGGCGCCGAGGGTGACTCCCTTCGCGCCCTCCCCGGCGGGGGTGAAGTCGGCGAAGGCCTTGTAGCCGCCCGCCGCCGGGAGGTCGACCGGCGTCGACCAGGTGCCGTCAGCCGCCCGTACCGGGTGGAGGTGGCGGTACACGGTGAGGTCGCGCGAGGCGACGATGAAGTGCAGTTCCTTGCCGTGCTCGGTCTTGTACGAGGTGACCTTGCGGCCCTCGGCGTCCTTCACCGAGAAGCGGAGCTCGCCCCGGCCCCCCTCGATCCGCGGGGTGTCCAGGCTCAGCGCGTAGCCGCCCTCCGACACCTGGAGGCCGCCCGCCGCCGGGGCCTGCGCCGCGGCCTCCGCGTGACCTCCGTGGCCGGCGTCCGCGCCCTTCGACGCGGGGGCCTGCGCGTGGTTCGCGTGCTCCACCTCCACGGGTGAGCCCACGGGGCCCACGCCCGCGCCGACTCCGTACGCGGCGCCGAAGGCCGCTGCGAGCGCGGCGGCAAAGGCGGCGGTCTTCACTCCGGTGTTCATGGCTGCTCTCCCGTACGACGTAGTGCCGCGTCCAGCGGTTTCATGGCCTCACCATACCCCTGGGGGGTACCAAGTCAAGCCATGGAATCCCTTGCGGACCGATACCACCGGGGGGTATACCTGAGATCAGTCCGGATACCCCCAGCGGGTATCCGGCCGCTACCTGAACCGACCAAGGAGAAATCCATGTCTTCCTGCTGCTCCACCGACGGCAGCTGCGGCACGAACGCCGGAGCGACCAGCACCGCCACGGCCCTCGCCGACCGCACCACCACCGCCTACCGCGTGTCCGGCATGACCTGCGGACACTGCAGGACCGCCATCACGAAGTCGGTCGGCGCGCTCGACGGGGTCCTCTCCGTGGACGTGGACGTCGACGGAGGCCTGGTCACGGTCACGACGGCGGGCGACCCGGACGACACCGCCGTCGCCGCCGCGATCGACGACGCCGGCTACGAGCTGACCGGCCGCGTCTGAGGCTCCGCCCCACCCCGAACCACTCGGCCGCCGGGATCCGGTCCGTCCACCGGGCCCCGGCCCCCACCCCGCGCTCGAACGAGGAGCAGCCCTCATGACCACCATCACCTCCGGCGCCGCCCAGGTCGAGCTCGCCATCGGCGGCATGACCTGCGCCTCGTGCGCGGCCCGCATCGAGAAGAAGCTCAACCGCATGGACGGCGTCGAGGCGACCGTCAACTACTCCACCGAGAAGGCCAAGGTCACCTTCGACGCCGACATCTCCGTCGCGGACCTGATCGCCACCGTCGAGGCCACCGGCTACACCGCGCAGGAGCCGACCCCTCCCCGCACGGACGTCGGCACCGGCTCCGGCTCAGGCGGCGAGGAGGACGACGGGGCCGAGGAGCTGCGCCCGCTGCGGCAGCGGCTGATCACCTCCGTCGTCCTCTCCGTGCCCGTCATCGCCATGGCCATGGTCCCGGCGCTCCAGATCGACTACTGGCAGTGGTTGTCCCTGACGCTGGCCGCGCCCGTCGTCACGTACGCCGCCTGGCCCTTCCACCGGGCCGCGTGGACCAACGCCAAGCACGGCGCGGCCACCATGGACACGCTGATCTCCGTGGGTACGACGGCAGCGTTCCTCTGGTCGCTGTGGGCCCTGTTCTTCGGCACGGCCGGCACCCCCGGCATGACCCACGCCTTCGAGTTCACCATCGCCCGCACCGACGGCGCGGGGAACATCTACCTGGAGGCGGCGGCCGGGGTCACCGCCTTCATCCTGGCCGGCCGCTACTTCGAGGCCCGCTCCAAGCGCAAGGCCGGCGCCGCCCTGAAGGCGCTGCTGGAACTGGGCGCCAAGGAGGTCACCGTGCTGCGCGGCGGCCGCGAGGTCACCGTGCCCACCTCCGACCTGCAGGTCGGTGACCGCTTCCTGGTCCGGCCCGGCGAGAAGATCGCCACCGACGGCACCGTCGTCGAGGGTTCCTCCGCCGTGGACGCCTCCATGCTCACCGGCGAGTCCGTGCCGGTCGAGGTGTCCGTGGGGGACTCCGTCACCGGAGCCACCCTCAACGCCGGCGGCCGGCTGGTCGTCGAGGCCACCCGGATCGGCGCCGACACCCAACTGGCACGGATGGCACGGCTGGTGGAGGACGCGCAGAACGGCAAGGCCGCCGCGCAGCGCCTCGCCGACAAGATCTCCGCGGTGTTCGTGCCGATCGTCATCGGCCTCGCGCTCGCCACCCTCGGCTTCTGGCTCGGCACCGGCTCCGGCCTCGCGGCCGCCTTCACCGCCGCCGTCGCCGTACTGATCATCGCCTGCCCGTGCGCCCTGGGCCTGGCCACCCCGACCGCCCTCATGGTCGGTACCGGCCGCGGTGCGCAGCTCGGCATCCTGATCAAGGGCCCCGAGGTCCTGGAGACCACCCGCAAGGTCGACACCATCGTCCTGGACAAGACCGGCACCGTCACCACCGGACGGATGACCCTGCTCAAGGTGCACACCGCCGAGGGCGTCGCCGAGAACGACGTACTGCGTCTGGCGGGTGCGCTGGAGCACGCCTCCGAGCACCCGATCGCCCAGGCCGTCGCGGCCGGGGCGAGCGCCCGGGTCGGTGCGCTGCCCACCCCCGAGGACTTCGCCAACGTCCCCGGACTCGGTGTGCAGGGCGTCGTCGACGGGCACGCGGTGCTCGTGGGCCGCGAGAAGCTCCTCGCCGAGTGGGCGATGGCGCTGCCCGCGCACCTGGAGCGAGCCAAGGCCGAGGCGGAGGCCGCCGGGCGCACCGCCATCGCCGTGGCCTGGGACGGCGAGGCGCGGGCCGTGCTGGAGGTCGCCGACGCCGTCAAGGACACCAGTGCCGAGGCGATCCGCCGGCTGCGGGCCCTCGGGCTCACCCCGATCCTGCTGACCGGCGACAACAAGGCCGTCGCGGAGTCCGTCGCGGCCGAGGTCGGCATCGACGAGGTCATCGCCGAGGTCATGCCGCAGGACAAGGTCGACGTCGTCAAGCGGCTGCAGGCCGAGGGGCGCAGCGTCGCCATGGTGGGCGACGGCGTCAACGACGCGGCCGCGCTCGCCCAGGCCGACCTGGGGCTGGCCATGGGCACGGGTACCGACGCCGCGATCGAGGCCGGTGACCTGACCCTGGTACGGGGCGACCTGCGGGCGGCGGCCGACGCCATCCGGCTCGCCCGCAAGACCCTCGGGACCATCCGCTCGAACCTGTTCTGGGCGTTCGCCTACAACGTGGGCGCCCTGCCGCTCGCCGCGGCGGGACTGCTCAACCCGATGATCGCCGGAGCGGCCATGGCCTTCTCCTCGGTCTTCGTCGTCGGCAACAGCCTGCGTCTGCGCGGCTTCCGGGCCGCCGCCAACTGAGGAGCCCCCGTGGCCGGTTACGGAGAACAGAAGGAGGACGTCATCAGACGTCTGCGGCGGATCGAGGGACAGATCCGCGGCGTGCAGCGCATGGTCACCGAGGACGCCTACTGCGTCGACGTGCTGACCCAGGTGTCCGCGGTCAACGCGGCGCTCCGGGCCTGCGCCGTGACGCTCCTCGACGATCACCTCGGCACCTGCGTCGTCGAGGCCGCCGCCCGGGGCGGGGACGACGCCCGGGTCAAGGTGGCCGAGGCCACGGAGGCCGTCGCCCGTCTCGTCCGCGCGTAGGTCCGGCCCACGGCCGACGCCCCCGTTCCACCCCCGCGACCGAGCAGCCCGGTCGGCGACATCCGCCGACCGGGCTGCTCCGCTGTGCGCGCGGACGGCCCCGGCCCCGGCCCGCTCCCCGGGTCGGTCGGAAACCCGGGTCCGCGTCGTCGTGGAGCAGGGTCGCGTCACCCGTCGCCCGGCGCGATCGCGGCCGGATCGGGGGCTGTTCGGCACTTGGCGCGCAGCACCCGGGCCGTGGCCGTTCTCCAGGGCGCGCCGGGGATACGAGTGGTGGATCGCCGGTCCCCTCCCCCGCCCCGGAGGGACCCGGTGCCGGCGGTGCGCCCGGCCGGGTACGGACCCGTCGCCGGGGCGGGCCGTAGCATGAGCCGCTCGCGAGCGGGAGGGCCGAGAGGGATGCGCGTACGCCGGCTGGGAGAGCTGGAGGCCGAGATCATGGACCGGGTGTGGCAGTGGGAACGCCCCGCCTCCGTCCGCGAGATCGTCGACGACATAAACCGTGGCCGCAAGGTCGCCTACACCACGGTCATGACCGTGGCCGACATCCTTTACCGCAAGGGTTGGTTGAGCCGCGAGAAGTCCGGCCGGGCCTGGATGTACGAGGCCGTCCGCAGCCGGGAGGAGTACACGGCGGCCCTCATGCAGGACGCCCTCGGCGACAGCCAGGACCGCAGGGCCGCCCTGCTCCGGTTCGTGGAACGCATGTCCCACGAGGACGTGGCGGCCCTGGACGAGGCCCTGCGCGCCGCCCATCCCGACCGCCCCGCCGGCCCGACCGGAGGCACCCGGTGAACCACCACGTCCTACCGCCCCTCGGACTCGCCCTGATCACGGGCCTGGTGATCCCCTGGATGCTGCTGCGGGCCCACTGGGCCCAGCAGGTGCCCCGGCTGGGACTGGCCGTGTGGATCATGTGCGGTTCCGTCTTCGCGCTCGCCACCGCGATCCTGCCCGCCCAGCTCCTGCTGCCCGCGGAGACCAGTCACCGGCTCATCGACGCCGTCCTGACCCTGAGCCCGCCCTCCCCGCGGCGGCTGGCGGACGGGACGGCGCGCGAGTTCCTCGCCGCCTCCACGGCCCTCGCGGTCCTGGCGCTGCCCGGCACCGGCTTCGTACGGGAGCTCGTGCGGGCCCGGCGGGCCCGCGGCCGGCACGCCGAACTGCTGCGGCTGGTCGGCCGGTACGACGCCGAGCTGGGGGTGACCGTACTGGACGACGCGCGCCCGGCGGTGTACTGCCTGCCGGGGCGCTCGCGGCGGGTCGTGATCTCCTCGGGGGCGGCGGACGTCCTGACGGAACAGGAGCTGGCCGCCGCGCTCGCCCACGAGCGGGCCCACATCGCCGGCCGGCACCACCTGCTGCTCGCCGCCGCGGGGGCGTATTCGACCGTCTTCCGCCGGCTCCCCCTCGCCCGGATCGGCGGCCAGGCGGTACCGCTGCTGCTGGAGATGGCCGCCGACGACCGTGCGTTGCGGGGCTGTTCGCGTGACGCCCTGGCCACGGCGCTGTACGCGTTGGCGGCCGGGCACGCGCCGCGTCGGGCGTTCGCGGCGGGCGGCCCGTCGGCGGCGGTGCGGATGCGCCGCATCCTGACGCCGCACCGGGTGGGTCACGCGGTCCTGCGCGGACTGCTCGCGGTGACGGCCGCGATGTCGGTCATCGTGCCCACGGTCGTCGCCTGTTGTTGGACCTCTTGATAGCGGCTGCGCCCGGCCCTTCCACCTACGTTCCCCCCAACCCGGCTATTTACTAAGCCAATTCGTAGATTTCACCTTGCCCCCGACCACTCGAATTGCCCGCTATTCTGGGCGCGTGCGGGCTCAGGACCGGTGCGGCGAGAGGGGCGGAACAAATGCTGCTGGCTGACGTGCGGACGGCAGCGCCCGGCGACGCGACGGCGATATCCCGGCTCCTCGCCGACGCGATTCGCGAGGACTACGGCAGCGCCCTCGGTGAAATCCGTGTCGGCCGCCTGGTGTCGGACCATTGCTCGCTGCCCCGCATAAGAGCGGAAATTGGAATTCCGGGCGGGGCGCCCGGCTGGCTCGGTTGGCTGGTCGCGGCCGGTCCGGACGGCGCCGTCGTGGGAGCGGTCTCGGGCGGTGTGCCCGTCGCCTCGGAGGGCGAGGTCTACGCCCTGTGCACGACTCCGGCCCGCCGCCGGGAGGGCGTCGGCACGGCCCTGCTGGCGGCCGCCACCGACCGGATGCGGGCACACGGGGCCACGGCCCAGCGCATCGGCCTCCCCGTCGAACGGGCCCCGGCCCTGCCGTTCTTCACCCACCACGGCTTCACCGCGCTGACCCCGCTCCGGCTCGGCCGCACGCTCTGACGATTGGCCTGATCCTGCGGCTCCCACGCGGTCGGGGCTCCCGCGTGTGGTCGGGGCTCCCGCGACGTGCCCGGCCGGCCCGACCCGAAGGCTGCCGCGCGCCCGGTCGGTCGACTTCCGCGCTCCCGACGCACCGCCCGCCCCGCGGCCCGGCGGGCGTGGCAGATCCACGCCATCGCGTGTTCACGCAGCCCGCCGCTCTGGCCCAACCCCCGCGCCGCAGGACAGGATTTCACCAGCGGCGACAGGTTCCCGACGGCACGGGAGCCCCGCCCGGACGGTAGGACCGAGCGAGCCCCTGGAGGAGCGATGCACACACCGAGCGGCACCTTCCTGCCCGTCATGCCGGTCGTGCCCACCGCGCCCACCACACACGCGGCGCCCCTGGCGGCGCCGCCGGCCGCGTACCCGACCGGAGGCGCCGTGCCGGCGCCCGCGGACTTCCTGCCCGGCCTGGAATCGACCGCCCCCGCCGACGAGGACGCGGTCTGGTTGCACGACGCGCTGCTGGGCCCGCACAGCGCGGACATCGTCCGCTACCTGAGCCTCGCCCGGCGCTGCGGCGGCCCGGTCCTGGACCTGGGCTGCGGCTCCGGCCGGCTGGCGGTCCCGTTCGCCCGCCAGGGCTTCTCCGTCGAGGCCGTGGACCGGGACGCCGACTGCCTGGAGCGGTTGCGGGCCTGGGGCCGGCGGATCGGGCCCCAGGTGGCGCGCCGCCTGGTCACGACCCGGGCCGATCTGGCGGAGCTGCGGCTGCGGCGCACGTACCGGCTGGCGCTGCTGGCCGGCACGATGATCGCGGCGGTACCGCCGCCCGCCCGGCCCGGGCTGCTGCGGGAGATCGCCGCCCACCTGGAACCCGGCGGGGCGCTCGCCCTCGACTTCACGGCACACCGGCGGCAGGGGCTGTCCGAGGAGCCGGTGCGCACCTGGGCCTTCCCGGTCCCCCGCTTCGACGGCATCGAGGAGTGGGCCGTGGCCCGCCAGGTCTTCGACCTGGACGACATGAGCGAACGGGTCTCCTACCACTGCGTGCGCACCGGCAAGCTGAGCACCGAGCGCGTGGTCCGGACGACACGGAAGTGGATCGTGGACGCCGAGCGTCTCGAAGCGGAGCTGCGCGCGGCGGGGCTCCGGGTGGACCACCGCGGGCACCACCGCGTCGACGAGCGGACCGAAAGCGTCCTGCTCGTCTGCCGGGCCCGCGCCTGACGGCCGCCACGCACCCCCTCCACAAGGCCGGGCAAGAGGTACGATGCCCCCAAAGGTTTGAGCGGACCAGATGACGGATGGGGCGCAGCGATGGCTGTCGTGGAGGAGTCGACCGGCCGCGAGGCGGTGATCCAGCGCCTTCGCGACGTGGGTCTGCGCGTCACCGGCCCGCGCCTCGAAGTGCTCCAGGTGCTGGCGGCGGGCGGCCACATGGACGTCGAGTCCATCACGGCCACCGCCCGCGAGCGGCTGGGCACCCTGACCAGCCAGGCCGTCTACGAAATGCTGCGGCACTTCCTGGAGACCGGCCTGGCGACGAAGTTCGACCGCCCGGGGCTGCCGGCCGTCTTCGAGGTCTCGGGCCCACCCCACCAGCACGCGCTCTGCCTGCGGTGCGGTCGCGTGGAGAACGTGCGGGTGGAGGTCCCGAAGCCGGCGGGCGGGGAACTCCGGTCGTGGCGGATGGACGACGCGGAGGTCATCTTCAAGGGGCTGTGCCCCGACTGCCTGAGCGCGTCACGGGACTGACACCGACCGACGCCGAGGACGAACCGACCCGCCCCGTAAGCAGGGGAGTTGGGCCCGCGATCGTCCCGGCGGGCACCCCGGCACCACCCCGTCCCGGCAGGTCCGCGGCGCGGCCGCGCACCCCGGGCAGGACGTGTGACGCCGGTCACATCCTTTTCCCGGGGGCGGGGACTCCCTCGCGGGCATGTGCCAAAGTGTGACTGTCGATTCGTAAGATGAGGGGGTCGCTTCGCAATGGCAACGGGCGATGGCAGGGACGGCGTCCAGTCGGCCGACAGGGTGCTGGCCCTCTATCAGCAGCTGCGCCTGCGCGGGGTGTCCAACCTCAACGACGTCTTCGCGGAGCTCGGACTGGCCCCCGAGGAGCGGGAACGGTGGCGCGCGGAGCTGATCACCCTCGGCCTCATCGTGCCGACGGGCATCACCCACGCCACCCGCGCCGACCTCCAGTCGGGGGCCTGGCAACCCGGGCCGGACGCGGTGGCCGTGGTCGACCCGGAGATCGCCCTGTTGCGGATGCTGCAACGCGAACGCGAGCGGCTGCGCGAGCACCTGGACGAGTCCGACCGGACGTACAGCGCCCTGGAGACGTTGGTCGGGAAGTTCCTGCGCCCCGGTTCGCTGAGCGGTTCCGAGGTCGAGGTCGAGATCATCGACGACTACGGACGGATCCAGCAGGTGCTGGAGGACATCACGGACGTCATCCGCCACGACCTGACCTCCATGCACGTGACGGCCCTGGTGCGGGAGGTCGCCGACCGGGTGCTCAGCCGGGACCGCAGGCAGATCGACAACGGGGTGCGCATCCGCGCCATCTACCACCAGCGGATCACCACCTCGCCGGAGGCGGTGGAGATGCTGCGCCGCCGGGTCGAGGCCGGGGTCGAGATCCGACTGTCCCCCGCCGCCCCGATGAACATGATCATCGCGGACCAGCAGTTCGCCGTACTGCCCGTACACCCCGACGACCGGTCGGCCGGCGCGATCCTCGCCCGCGGCCCCGCCCTGGTCCGCTCCTACCTGGCGCTGTACGAGCACTGTTGGCACGCGGCGACACCGTACGGGGACGACGTCGCACCGGAACTCGGCGGCGACGGGCTGTCCGAGCAGCAGCGGGCCGCGCTCAAGATGCTCGCCTCGGGAATGAAGGACGAGAAGGTCGCCCGGAACCTGGGGGTTTCCCTGCGGACGGTGAGCCGCATGCTGTCCGAGTTGATGCAGGAAATGGGGGCGTCGAGCCGTTTCGAGGCCGGGGTACGGGCACAGCGGCTCGGATGGCTTGATTGATTCACCCCCCATCGACCCCGGACACCCCTTCCGGGAGCCCCGCCCGAAATACGGCCGCAACACTCCGGGCGGCCCGAAGGAAAAGCCCCGCGGCCGCCCGGGGGCGATTGCGGGGCTCGTCGCGGGACCCGTCCGGGCGGTTCAGTCCCAGCCGTTGCCGTTCGACCGGGCCGCCGGCCGGGCGGCGGCGGTACAGGCCCGATGGGCGGGGGCGGCGTGGCGGGCGTTCGCGCGGAGTGCGGTGGTGTGCGCTGCCGACATGATTCCTCCAGGAATGTGAAAGGTCGATTCCGTCCTCGCGGATCCGTGCCGCCGGAATTCCTTCGAAGACATCTCCATTGTCGTATGCCGGGCCCGGTCGGACCAGGTTTCTTTAGCGCACCTGAGGTGGAACTGGAGTCCTTGCAGGAGAATCCCGCAAGGGCATGCGTCAGTGACGTCTCCGCGCCAATTCTGCGCACTTCGCAAGGGGTTTACGGAGACGTTACAGTTGCGCACCTTTGGTCAGCTCAAAAGAGCTGCTAGGGTGGAATTCCGACCTTCTCGACCCTCCAGGAGAGAGGCGTCGGCGAGGCAGGAGCGTGCCGTCGCTCCTGCCTCATTCATTCCGGGTCCCGACCGTTCCGCGCACAGTACGTCCCGGTAGACGTCCAGGGTCCGGGCGGCCGCGGTCTGCCAACTCATGGATCGGGCGTGTCCGACCGCCGCTCTGCCCATGACGGCGCCCGCCTGCGGGTGTTCCGCGAACCAGCGCAACCACCGGGCGTACTCCACCGGGTCGTTGCCGTGGACGAGCATGCCCGTCAGGCCGTCCCGCACGGCGGTCGGCAGTCCACCGACGGCCGAGGCCAGTACGGGGGTCCCGCACGCCTGCGCCTCCAGGGCCACCAGTCCGAAGGACTCGCTGCGCGAGGGGACCATGAGGACGTCCGCCGCCCGGTACCACCGGGCCAGCTCGGCCGGCGGCACGGGCGGGAAGTGGCGCAGTACGTCCGACACCCCCAACTCCCTTGCCAGTTCCCAGGCGTCGCCGCGCGGACCGGCCCCCGAGTTCCCGCCGACGACGGGGACGATGGTCCGCCGACGCAGTTCCGGAGCCTCCCTCAGCAGTTCGGCGACGGCCCGCACCATCACGTCCGGTCCTTTGAGGGGCTGGATGCGGCCGGCGTAGAGGGGTACGAACGCGTCGACCGGAAGCCCGAGTGCGGCCCGCGCCGCGGCCCGTCCGCGGCCGGGAACGAACGTACGCAGGTCGACGCCTGGCCGGACGATCTCCGTCCGGCCGGCGTCCGCTCCGTACAGTTCCCGCAACGCCCTCGCCTCGTCACCGCTGTTGGCGATCAGCCGGTCGGCGGAGCCGACCACCTGGTGTTCGCCGCGGATCCGCGAGGGCGGCTCCGGGGTGTCGCCGTCCGCGAGCGCGGCGTTCTTCACGCGGGCCAGGGTGTGGGCGGTGTGCACCAGCGGCACGCGCCAGCCGACGGCCGCGATGCGGCCGGCCTGCCCGGACAGCCAGTAGTGGGAGTGGACCAGGTCGTAGCGCCGTTCCTCCTTGAGCAGCGCCAGCGAGAACGGCACCACCAGGGCGGGCATGTCCTCCTTGGGCAGGGGGGCGCGCGGACCGGCCTCCAGGTGGCGCAGCCGTATGCCGGGGCCGAGGTCGGCCCACCGCGGCCTGGCCTCACCCCGACAGCGGGTGAACAGGTCGACTTCGACGCCCAGTTCGGCGAGTGCGCGGGAGAGCTGGACCATGTAGACGTTCATGCCGCCCGCGTCCCCGGTGCCGGGCTGGTGCAGCGGCGAGGTGTGGACGCTGAGCATGGCGACGCGCAGGGACACGTGGAGCTCCTACGGGCAGGGGCCTCGTGTGCCCCGTACCGCCGTGTGACCGGCGCGGGTTCACGCGGCGAAGAGGGGGATGGTGTCGTCGTACCATGTTGCCGTTCGCGGGGTGGGGGTCCGCGGCCCGGTCAGAAGCCGAACACCGGTCCCGAGGGCGGTGCCAGCCTGGTGCCCGGTGCGGGCGGGGCGAGCACGGCGGCGGAGACCGGACCGCCCGGTTCGACCCCGAGCGCGGCGGCCAGTCGGTCCGCGCCCTCGGGCATGACCGGCCGTGCCCAGGCGCCGAGTGCGCGGGCCACGGCCAGTTGGGCCGCGAGGACGGGCAGGTGTCGGCGTCCCGCGGTGGGTCGGTGGGCCTCGTGCGCGTTGACGTGGCCGAAGTCGGAGGCCGACCGGACCATCTCGTCGAGCAGGGCCATCGCCCTGCGGGGGTCGAACGCCTCGGGTGAGTAGGCCTCGCGCAGGTCCTCCACCCCGCGCAGCAGCCGCCGTTCCAGTACGTCCCAGCCGGCGCCGCCGGGCAGCGCGGGCGGAACCAGGCCGGCGCACTCCTCCCTCACCGCGGCGAACAGGCGCGACAGCCAGTTGTTCCAGCTCTCGTCCAGTTCGCGGCGGGCGGCTGCCAGCCGGTCGGTGTGGAACGCGGTGCGGGCGGCCACGGGGCGCGCCTGGAGGACGTGCCGGCGCAGGGTGTCCGAACCGTACTCGGTGATCAGGTCCAGCGCCCAGGCCTTCTCCCCGGCCCCCCAGGACAGTGCCTGGTCGTCGATGACGTACGCCTCGTTGACGCAGAACCGCTGCGGCAGCTCGACCCCTTGGGCGAACAGGAGGACGGGCAGCAGGACCGCGTGACAAAAGGCGTGGCCGAAGCCGCAGAAGTGAATGGCCCGTTCGGGCAGCGGCCGGTCGCCGTGCCCGAAGAGGTGCATCGCGGCTGCCTCGAAGCAGCCGTCGATACGGTGCTCGGGGAAACCCTCGACCGGTACGGGCAGCCCCCACCCGGCGGGGTGGGACACTGCGACGTCGGGCAGGCCGTCCTCGGCAAGGGACTCGCACAGGGCGGCCAGGCGCGGTGGGAGGCCGGTGGCGGCCCAGTAGGCGGCGAGGGCCTCGCGGTGCGGTTCCAGGGGGATGTAGAGGCGGCGGCAGCGCCGGGGCGTGGCCGGGGACCCGCACTGGACGCACTGCGGATCCAGCAGGTCGCCGCCGTCGTTGGGGCGGGCGCACTCGTGGCACATGCCGCCGTCGCTGGGGGCGGAGCAGTGCGGGCAGGAGCCGGTGACGTGCGCTCCGTGGAGCCAGCGCCCGCAGGGTTCGCAGTACGGTGTCAGGCGGGTGCGGGCGGCGATGACGCCCTCCGCGTGGAGCCGCCGGAACAGGTTCGCCAACCAGCGCCCGTAGCCCTTGTCCTGGCGGGGGCGCACGATGTGGTCGAACTCGACGCCCGAGCGCAGCCAGTCGGCCGTGATCGCCTCGCGGTAACCCTCGGCGACCTCCTCCGGCTTGCGGCCGGCGCGGAGCGCGCGGACGTGGACGGAACTGGTGTGGTCGGCGGTACCGGTGGTGAACAGGACGGGCTCGCCCTCGGCCCGCAGGTACCGGGACAGCACATCCGCGGCGACGTACGGTCCTGCGAGATGGCCGACGTGAAGTTCGCCGTGGGTGGCCGGTGGGGTCGCGGTGATCCATACGGGGGTGCTCATGGGACCTCCTTGACGCTGTGGTGCGAAGTACGCAGCGAGGCTCGGAACGGAAGGGGCGGAGGCCCGCCCCGCACGCCGCGGGAGGGCCCGGGGAGAGCGGGGTGCCCATACAAAGCGTGACAGAGAAACGAACCAAGCGGTCTGATTAACGCTTGCGCGTTCACGCCATGCGTGGAAACGCCAGGAGGGCCCGGGCCGCCACGACCCCTCCCCCGGACGGCCCGGTGGGGCCTCCGGGCTGCGCGGTGGCGTAGAGATGTCATGTCGCGAGTACGCCAGAGGGCCCGCCTTGCGGCCCAGGTCCGCGCCCAACACGCTGATCCCATGGAACACTTCGCGACCGATCGCACAGACCTGAGCGCACCGGAATCCCTGCTGGTCGTGGCCGCGCACCCGGACGACATCGAGTTCTGCGTCAGCGGGACGGTCATGCGGTGGATCGCGCAGGGCACCACCCGGGTGACGTACTGCATCGTCACCGACGGTGGCGCCGGCGGATACGACGAGCAGCTCCCGCGCCAGGCCATGGGCGACCTCCGGCGCGCCGAGCAGGTCCACTCGGCCAAGCGCAGCGGCGTCGACGACGTCCGCTTCCTCGGCTATCCCGACAGCTACGTCGAATCGAACCTGGAGCTGCGCCGCGACCTGTGCCGGGTGATCCGGCAGGTCCGCCCGCAGCGCGCCGTCATACCGAGCCCCGAGATCAACTGGGGGCGGATCGCCGACCTGCACCCCGACCACCGCGCGGTGGGCGACGCCGCCCTGCGGGCGATCTACCCCGAGGCGCGGAACCCGTTCGCGCATCCGTCCCTCCTCAAGGAGGAAGGGCTGGAACCGTGGATCGTCCCGGAACTGTGGCTGATGACGGGTCCCACGCCGAACCGCTACGTCGACGTCACTCCCGTCTTCGACCGCAAGGTGGAGGCCCTGCGCATCCACACCTCGCAGACCGCGCACTTCGACGACCTGGCGGGGCTGTTGCGGAGCTGGCTCGGTGACCACGCGCGCTCGGCCGGGCTGCCCGCGGGGCGCATGGCCGAGGCCTTCCAGGTCGTTCGGATCGACTGACGACGCGCACCGGCCGGGGGGGGGGGGGGGGGGGGGGGGGGGGGGGGGGGGGGGGGGGGGGGGGGGGGGGGGGGGGGGGGGGGGGGG
>NZ_JANFAK020000049.1 GCF_024721315.2 Streptomyces sp. Isolate_45 | reverse complement strand
CGACGGCCGGGCGCGCCGATCCGTCGGCGGCGGCGGCCGTTCGCGCGCCGGCGTCGGTCGCGACCGCCGAGCGCGTCGGGCTTCCCGTCGCGGCGGCCGGGCCCGCGGGGCCGTCCGTCGCCACGGCAGAACGTGATGAGGTGTGCGTTGCCGCGGCCGAGCGTGCGGGGGCGTCCGACGCGGCGGCCGGGCGCGGCGAGGTGTCAGTCGCCGCCGCCGAGAGCGCGGGAGCAGCGGTCCGATCGGTCGGGCGTGTGGGGGTGTCGGTCGCGGCGGCCGGGGGTCGGCGCGCGTCCAGGGTGACGTCCATGACGGGACGGTACGGGCCGTCGGACCACCCGTGGACGCGGCGAACCGTTCCGTCGCCGTGACCTTCCTACGATCGGGGGACGGCCGCGGCCGCGATTCCCTCGACCTCCGTGCCGACCGGGGCCAGCAGGAAGACGTTCCGGTCGACCCGGTGCATCCCGCTGCCCAGTCCGAAGACCACGCCGCTGCTGAAGTCGAGGATCCGCTTGGCCACTTCGCCGTCCGCGCCCGTGAGGTCCAGCAGGACGGGGATCTGCGCGATCAGGTACTCCGCGACCTCGCGCGCGTCGGCGAAGATCTGGACCCGGATCACCACGAAGCGCCGCTGTTCCGCCGCCGCGGCCCCGGAACCCTTGGGGATGGTGCGGTGGTCCACCCGGGAGGGCCATTCGTTGCGACTGCGCAGGGGCACCACCTGCGCGAGTCCCTCCCACTGTTCGTCCGTGACGTCGTACCTGCTCACCGGGCCGCCTCGGCCGTGCGCTTCATGTGCATCCGCCCATCCTCTCGCGTTTCACCCGTTCAGCCCAACACCGACACGAAGCACGTAGGGTCGCCGTCATGACCAATGGCGACGAGGTCCGTACGGTACGCGACATCGCGGGCGCCGGTGCCGCCCGGCGGCCCGCCTCCCGACCTGGTCCCCGGGCGCCGATCCCCCTTCCCCGGCAGCGGGCCGACGCCGTGCGCAACAGGGCTCAGATCCTGGCGGCCGCCGAGCAGTTGTTCACGGAACGCGAACCCCGCAGCGTGACGATGGATCAGATCGCCAAGGCAGCCGGGGTGGGCCGCGCCACCCTCTACCGCCGCTTCCCCGACCCCGCCTCCATCGCCGCCGCGCTCCTCTACGAGGACGAGCGGATCCTCCAGGAGCGCCTCGCCTACGGTCCGCCCCCGCTGGGCCCGGGCGCACCGCCGGCCCTGCGGCTGGCGGCCTTCTACGCCGCCGCGGTCGAACATCTGGAGCGACACCTTCCACTGACCCTGGGCATCCTGCCGGGACCCGGCCGATTCGCCGCGGCGACGTACGGACAGTGGCGTGCCCACGTGCGGGGGCTGCTCGCGGCCGCGGGAGCCGCCGATCCCGAGGTCAGCGTGGACGTGCTGCTGAGTCCGCTGGCGCCGGAGGTCTACCAGTTCCAGCGGCACACCCTCGGCTTCCCGCCCGAACGGATCGCCGAGACGCTCGGGCGACTCGCCGGCGGGGTACTCCCGGACCACCGAATAGGTTAGGTTAGGCATACCTAACTCGCTTTGAGAGGGAGAGATCCGCATGCGCCTGCCCGGTGCCCCCGCCGCCACGCCCCCCGCCCGGCCGACCGAAGCCGAACGGGTCCGGTCCATCCTGGCCGCCGCCCACTCGATGACGGTGGTCGTCGACGGGGTGCGCAGCGAGGTGCGCCAACTGGACGGCGGCGACGTGCTCGGCCGGTTCCACTTGCATCCGGCCGCTCCGGCCGCCGGACACTCCACCCCCGCGGACGACGACCGCCCCGCCATCCGCCTGGAGTTCACCGACATCGCGCCCACCCCGGTGCGCGACCGGGTCCGGGCCCGCGTCACCGTGCTGGGCCACCTGCTCACCCCCTACGCCGACGAGAACTCGGCCGCCGGGGACAGCACCTGCGTCGAGTACGGCCGGGCGATCCTGGAAACCTCGGAGGGGACCTCGTACATCGGGCTGGAGGAGCTGGACGAGGCCTGGCCCGATCCGCTCGCCCCCTACGAGGCCGGCATGCTCACCCACCTCCTCGACGACCACCCCGAGCTGGTCACCCTGCTGCTGCGGCTGGTCCGGCCGCTGCCCTCGGCCGCCGTCGTGCGCGCCCTGCCCCTCGCCCTGGACCGGTACGGAATCACCCTGCGGCTGGAGGAGCGGCGCGGCCACCGCGACGTCCGGCTGGCCTTCCCCTCGCCGCTGGACGACGTGGAGCAGTCGGGCGCCCAGATCCAGGCCCTGCTCAGCGCCGCCCGCCGGCGCTCCCACCGCAACACGCTGCCCGCCTGAAGGGCGCACGCACGGCTCCGCGCCGGACGGAAAGCGGAATAGCCTCCGTGGCCCCCGGGTTGGGATGACCATGAAGGCAATCACTTATCACGCGTACGGAACCCCCACCCGGTTAGAGCTGGTTGACGCCCCGGAACCGAAGGTCGGCCCCAGCGAGGTGTTGATCCGCGTCAAGGCGGCCGGGGTCAACCCCGTCGACTGGAAGCTCGCCGCGGGATTCCTCGGGCACGTCCTCGAAGTGCGCCACCCCGTCATCCCCGGCTGGGACGTGGCCGGCATCGTCGAGGCCGTCGGCCCGGACACCGACGACTACGCCGTCGGGGACGAGGTCTTCGGCTACGTCCGCAAGGAATGGGTACAGCTCGGCACCTACGCCGAGTTCGTCGCCGCCCCCGTCCGCACCCTCGCCCGCAAGCCGCGCGGGCTGACCTTCGAGCAGGCCGCGGGCCTGCCGCTCGCCGGGCTCACCTCGTACCAGGCCATCACCCGCGCGGGCGTCGCCGCCGGGCAGACCGTCGTCATCCATTCCGCCGCCGGCGGCACCGGATCGCTGGGCGTACAGATCGCGGTCGCCCTCGGCGCCCGGGTCATCGGCACGGCCGGCGCCCACAACCACGACTACCTGCGCGGCCTCGGCGCCGAACCGGTGCTGTACGGGGACGGCGTCGCCGACCGGATCCGCGCGCTCGCCCCCGAGGGCGTGGACGCCGGGCTCGACTTCTACGGCGAGGGCGGCGTCGAACTCCTCCAGTCGGTGGTCCGCGAGGGCGGCCCGGTGATCTCCATCGCCGACAACGACGCCGGGTCCAAGGGCGCCAAGCACATCTGGGCGCGGGCCGACACCGCCCACCTCACGGCCCTCGCGGAACTCGCCGATTCGGGCCGGCTCACCGTCAACGTCGAGCACGCCCTGCCGCTCGCGGAGGCCGCCGAGGCCTGGGAACTGAGCGCCAGGGGCCGGACCCGGGGCAAGATCGTCCTCACCGTCTGAGGCGGAGGGGCCGAGGGGCCGAGGGGCGGGCGGGCGAACGGCCCTCGACCGCGCCCCCACCGCACCCCGACGGTCCGCCGGAACGCGACCGCGCTCCGGCGGACCGCGCTCCGGCGGACCGCGCCGCCCGTCAGGAGATGATCGGCTGCCCGGGGCCGCCCATCGAGGGGCCGACGGCCCGCAGCGCCCCGGGGGTGCGGCCGTGCCCCCAGCCGATCTCCCTCCGGTAGCTGCCGAGCAGGCCGCTGCCCGCCAGCGCGTCCTCGTCCCGTACGGCCGGGTCCTCGGACTGCGGCCGGGTGAGCGGGGACACGAACAGGGCGTCGACCGGGCAGTTCGCCTCGCACAGGAAACAGGTCTGGCAGTCCTCGTGCCGGGCCAGGAGCGGTATCCCGTCCGGGCCGCGCTCGAAGACGTCCGTGGGGCAGACCTCGATGCACTTGTCGCAGGCGATGCATCGCCCGGCGGACACCAGCTCGATCACACCGCCACCCCCGTCCCGCGCCCGGCCGCCGGCCCGGCCCACACCCGGTCGAGCCCGCCCGCCAGGATGCGGTGGTGCTGCGCCGGGTCCTGCTCCGGGTGGTCGAGGCGGCGGGCCATGCCGCGGGACTCGGTACGGGCCAGGGCGGAGGCGTACATCCACCGCGCGTGCGCGGTCATCGCCGCGGCCTGCCGGGCCTTGACCAGCCCGGCACCCTCGCCGTGGAGCCGGGCGCGCAGCTGCGCCCAGCCCGCGTCGAGGGAGCGCAGCGCCTCGCTGAGCCCCTCCCCGTGGCGGAGGTAGTTCTTGTCGTAGGGGAGCACCTCCCCCTGTACGAGTTCCACCGCCTCGCGGTGGTCGAGGGGCGCGGCGGCGTTCCCCGTCGGGCGGAGCCCCGCCCCACCGGCCCCGCCGACCCGCCGGGCGGCGGCGCTGCCCGAGCCGAGGGACCGCGCGTGCCGGGCGGCGCCCCGCCCGGCCCAGCTGCCGGAGGAGATCGCCCAGGCCGCGTTGTGGCTGCCGCCCCCGGTGAAGCCCCCGCAGATCTCCTCGCGGGTGGCCGCGTCCCCGGCGGCGTACAGGCCGGGGACCCCGGTGGCGCAGTCGTCGCCGGTGATCCGGATCCCGCCGGTGCCGCGCACGGTGCCCTCGGCCAGCAGGGTCACGGCGAACCGGTCGGTGAAGGGGTCGATGCCCAGCCGGTCGAAGGTGAGGAAGAAGTTGGGCTGCGCCCGACGCATCGCCGCCCGGGCGTGCTCGTCGGCCCGGTCCAGGCGGGCGAACACCCGGGCTCCGGTCAGGAGTTCGCGGGCGATGACCGAGCGGCCGCCCTGGGAGGCGGCGCCCTCCAGGGCCTCGCCGTCCTCGCGGTAGAAGGTGGCGAAGGAGTAGAACGCCGTCTTGGTGACGGAGGTGCCCTCGGGGGCGATGCCGTAGGCGTTGGAGAACTCCATGCCCGACATCCGCGCCCCGACCTCGGCGGCGAAGAGCGCGCCGTCGCCGGTGTTGGTGTTGGTCCCGAGGGCCCCGCTGAGGAAGGCGCAGCCGCCGGTGGCGAGGACCACGGCGCCGGCCCGGACGCGGTAGTCCTCACCGGCCTGGCGCCGGTGGCCCGCCGCTCCGGCGACGGCCCCGTCCCGGTCGGTGAGCAGTTCGGTGACGGGACTGTGGTCGAGGATCCGGACCCCGGCGCGGCGCACCCGCACGCGCATCCGCCGCATGTACTCGGGGCCCTGGAGGCCGCCCCGCAGCAGCTGTCCGTCGGTGCCGGTGGGGAAGGGATAGCGGCCCTCGACGGCCAGTTCGTTGATCCGGTCGTAGGTCTCGTCGAGGACCCGGGCCATCCAACGCCGGTCCGCGAGGTAGCCGCCGAGGCCCTCCCGGGAGGCCATGGCGGCCTCCCGGGCGGCGGGTTCGGGCGGGACGTACCAGACGCCGGTGCCGCCGGCGGCCGTGGCGCCGCTGGTCCCGCACCAGCCCTTGTCGGCGAGGACGACGCGCGCTCCGTCCTCGGCCGCCTTCAGCGCGGCCCAGGTGGCGGCCGGTCCGCCGCCGACGACGAGGACGTCGGTGAGGAGATCGCTCATACCGTCCCCTTCGCGTACCGGTTGGCGGGCCGGGGCAGGCCGTAGTTCTCGCGCAGGGTGGCGCCGGTGTACTCGGTGCGGAACAGTCCGCGCCGCTGGAGGATCGGCACGACGTGGTCGACGAAGTCGGTGAGTCCGGTGGGCAGCACGGGCGCCATGATGTTGAACCCGTCGGCGGCGCCCTGCGTGAACCACTCCTCCAGCTGGTCGGCGATCTGCTCGGGGGTACCGGCGAACACGCGGTGGCCGCGACCGGCCCCGAGCCGGGCGATCAGCTCGCGCAGGCTGAGTCCGTCGCGGCGGGCGAGTTCGGCGACGAGCGTGAAGCGGCTCTTGTTGCCGTTGATGTCCCGCTCCTCGGGCAGCTCGGGCAGCGGGCCGTCGAGGTCGGCGCCGGTCAGGTCGACGCCGAGCATCCCGGAGAGCTGGGCGAGGCCGTACTCGGGCACCTGGAGGTCGGTGAGCTGCTGCTCCAGGGCCTTCGCCTCGGCCTCGGTGGAGCCGATGACGGGGGCGATGCCGGGCAGGACGAGGAGGTCGCCCTCGGCGCGGCCGTGACGGGCCAGCCGGGACTTGATGTCCTTGTAGAACGTCTGGCCGTCGGCGAGGGTCTGCTGGGCGGTGAAGACGGCCTCCGCGTACTGGGCGGCGAACTCCTTGCCGGCCTCGGAGGATCCGGCCTGGACGAGCAGGGGGTGGCCCTGGGGCGAGCGCGGCACGTTGAGCGGGCCGGCGACGCCGAAGTGCTCGCCGCGGTGGGCGGCCGGGTGGAGCTTGTCGGTGTCGACGTAGATGCCGCGCTCCTTGTCGAGGACGATCGCGTCGTCCTCCCAGCTGTCCCAGAGCTTGGTGGCGACGTCGAGGAACTCGCGGGCCCGCTCGTAGCGCAGGCCGTGCTCCAGGTGCTCGTCCCGGTTGAAGTTGCGGGCCTCGTCGACGGTGCCGGAGGTGACGATGTTCCAGCCGGCGCGGCCGTTGCTGATGTGGTCGAGGGAGGCGAACTTGCGGGCGGTGTGGAACGGCTCGTTGAAGGTCGTCGAGACGGTCGCGATCAGTCCGATGTGTTCGGTGACGGCGGCTATGGCCGAGAGCAGGGTCAGCGGCTCGAAGCCGCCGAGGGCGTTGTAGCGGGCCTTGCCCCAGAGGGCGAGGCCGTCGGCGAAGAAGATGGAGTCGAGCCGTCCGCGCTCGGCGGTGCGGGCCAGTTCCTGGAAGTAGCGCAGGTCGGTGACGCGCTCCGGGGCGCTGTCCGGGTGTCGCCAGGCGGCGTCGTGGTGGCCGGCGTTCATCAGGAAGGCGTTGAGGTGGAGGGTGCGGGGTGCGGACATGTCTGTTCCCTGTGTTCGGTGGTGGGCGCGGGGCGGGGACGCCGGGGCGGGGCGCGGGTGCCGGGACGCGGTCCGTACCCGGTACGAGGGACCGGGTACGGGTACGGGGCGGATGCGGGTGCGGGCTCCGGGAGGAGGGGCCAGGACCGGGGCCGGACCCCGGGGTGCGGGGAGTCCGGCCCCGATCCTGGAGCGCGGGTCAGGCCGGGACGCGCCAGACGCTGAGGCGGCGTTCGATCGTGACCAGGACCTGGTTGAAGGCCACGCCGATGGCGGAGATCGTGATGATCCCCGCATACATCTGCGGGATGGCGAAGTTGTACTGCGAGGCGTTGATCAGGTAGCCGAGGCCCGCCTTGGCGCCGATCATCTCGGCGGCCACGAGGACCAGGATCGAGACCGCGCCCGCGAGGCGGATGCCGGTGAAGATGGCCGGGACCGACGACGGCAGGATCACCTTCTGGAAGAGCCTGGGCGTGGACAGGTCCATCGAGCGGGCCAGCCTGACCAGCGTGGGGTCGGCGTTGCCGACGGCGCTGATGGTGTTCAGCAGGATCGGCCACACGCACGCGTAGACGACGATCGACACCTTCGAGGTCTCGCCGATGCCGAGCAGCAGGACGAAGACCGGCAGCAGCGCGAGCGCCGCCGTGTTGCGGAACAGCTCCAACAGGGGGCCGAGGAAGGCCGCGACGGGCCGGTACCAGCCGATGAGCAGCCCGAGCGGGACCGCGACGACCACGGCGATGGCGAATCCGCCGAACGATCGGGTGAGGCTGGCCCGGGCGTGCTCCCCGAGCTGTCCGTCACCGAGCAACTCCCACCAGGCCACGGCGACTTCGGAGACCGGCGGCAGGAACGTGGCGTCGACCAGCCCGAGCCGCGGCGCCGTTTCCCACACGGCCAGGAGGCCGATGATGGCCGCCGACCGGAGCAGCGCGGCCCGCAGCCACCGGAGCACGGTGGCCGGCCCGAACGACGTCCCGGCGCGGGCCGCGGCCTTGACCGGGGCCGCGTCCCCCCGGGGGGCCGCACCCTCGCCGGAGGACGGCTCCCGGGACCCGCGCTCCTCGGCGGGCGCGGCCGGTGCGGGCGCCTCCGGAACGGGCGCCCCCGACACGGGCGAGTCCGACACCGACGCCGCCCGAGCGGCCGGTACGGGTGCCTCCGCGACGGCCGACGCGTTCGGGGCGGCGGTCTGCGCGGCCGCGGGCGCCGCGGCTTCGGTTCCGGTGCTCATACCGTGGCCTCTTCCTTCTCCAGTTGCTGGGCGCGGGCCACCTCGTCGTGGAGCAGGGTCCAGATCTCGTGGCGGTAGCGGGCGAACTCGGGGCTGGAGCGCAGGTCCTCACCGGTGGCGCCGGCGGCGCGGCCCCCGAAGGAGACCGGGACGACCTCCTTGATCCGTCCGGGGCGGGAGGTGATGACGGCGACCCTCTGCCCGAGGTACACGGCCTCCTCGATGCCGTGGGTGATGAAGACGACCGTCTTGCCGGTGGTCTGCCAGATCCGGCGCAGTTCGTCCTGGAGGGACTCGCGGGTCTGCGCGTCGAGCGCCGCGAAGGGCTCGTCCATCAGGAGGACGTCCGGGTCGTAAGCCAGCGAGCGGGCGATGGCGACGCGCTGGCGCATGCCGCCCGACAGTTCGTGCGGGTGCCGGTCCTCGAAGCCGGTGAGACCGACCAGGTCCAGGAACTCGCGCGCCTTCGCGGCCCGCCGGCGGCGCGGAACGCCGGTGGCCTCCAGGCCGAACTCGACGTTGCCCAGCGCCGTGCGCCACGGCAGCAGCGCGTACTGCTGGAAGACGATGCCCCGGTCCAGGCCGGGCCCGGTGACGGGCTTCCCGTCCAGCAGGATCCGTCCGGAGGTCGGCCGGGTCAGGCCGCCGAGGAGGTCGAGGAGGGTGGATTTGCCGCAGCCGCTGGGGCCCACGACGACCACGAACTCGCCCGCCTCGATCTCCAGGTCGATGCCGTCGAGGGCGGTGAACTCCTCCTTGGCCTTCTTGTCCTTCGTCGGGAAGGTCTTGGTGACCGACTCGAAGACGATCTTCGCCATGGTGGGGTCCTCAGCCCTTTCCGTTGCCGTTGAACTCGTTGGTGAACAGGTCCGCCGCCTTCAGCTGGCCCTTCTTGACCTCGCCCCGGTCGCCGAGCCAGTCGATCCAGAGCTGGAACTCCTTCTCGTCGATCCGGCCGGCGGGCGCCGCGACGCCGTAGGAGCGCCAGTACTGGAGGGTCGAGGTGTCCTCGTTGCGGCCCCGCTTCTTGACGATCTCCGTCATCCTGGCGATGACCTGCTCGCGGGGGGTGGTGCGGGACCACTCGATGGCCTTGCCGACACCGGTCGTGAAGGTGCGTACGGTGTCCGGGTTCTCCTTGATGAAGCGCTGGGTCATCACGTACGTGCCGCCGCTGAAGGCGCCCAGCAGGTCGAAGTCGCTGAACAGCGGGCGGATGCCACCGGCCGCGACGGCCTTGTCGCGCAGCACTCCGCTGAGCACGCCGACCTCGATCTGCTTCTGCCGCAGGGCCTGTTCGGTGTTGACCGGGGGCACGACCAGGGCCTCGACCTTGGCGGAGTCGGCCCGCGAGAGGCCACCGCGGCCCAGGTAGATGTCGAGGAGGGCCTGGGCGTGGGCGCCCAGGGTGTTCATGCCGACCTTCTTGCCGATGAGGTCGCGGGCGGAGCGGATCGGGCTGTCCTCCAGGACGTAGTAGCCCAGGTTGGTCTCCTTGTCGGAGCCGTAGTACGAGATGACGGCCTTGACGGGGGCCTTCCCCGCGGCGAGCTTGACGACGGCCCCGTTGAAGGCCCCGCCGAAGTGGGTCTGGCCGGTCGCGGCGGACTGGATGTCCTGCGGACCGCTGATGGTGTTGCCCACCCAGTCCAGGGTGAGGCCGCCCAGGAATCCGAGGTCGGCGGCGAGTTCGGGCAGCGTGACCGCCCCGACCGCGCCCTGGTACTTGAGCGCGGTGATCTGCTTGCCGGACCCGGACCCGCCGTTGGCGGTGGCCGTGCCGCAGCTCACCGCGGCCGCCGAGATGCCGAGCAGGGTGAGGAACTGGCGCCGGGAGGTGGTCTTCGAGGTGAAGGCTGCGGGCATGGCTGGTCCTTGTCGGTTCGTACGGGGTGCGGGGTTACGGGGCGGCGGTGAGGGCGGCGGCCCCCACGCCGCCGAGGGCGTCGGCGAACTCGTCGACGGCCTGGAAGAGGTCGAGTTCCGCCTCGGGAAGCAGCCGGTCGGGGCCGTTGCCGCGCTCGACGGAGGAGTCCAGGACGAACCGGCCCGCGGTGACGTGCCGGGCGCCGAGGGCGGCGAGCACCGGGCGCAACGCGTAGTCGATGGTCAGGACGTGGGCGAGGCTGCCGCCGGTGGCCAGCGGCAGTACGGTCTTGCCGGCCAGGCCGTCCTGCGGGAGCAGGTCGAGGAAGGCCTTGAGCAGGCCGGTGTACGAGGCCTTGTAGACCGGGGTGGCGATCACCAGGCCGTCGGCCGCGGCGACGGCTTCGAGGGCGCGGCGTATCTCCGGTTCGCCGCGGCGGGCGGCCAGCAGGTCGGCGGCGGGAAGGTCCCGCACCGCGAGGTGCGAGGTCTCGAACCCGGCGTGGGAGAGGCGGCGCAGGACGTGGTCGGCGACGACCGCGGTGCGGGAGTGGACGGAGGGGCTACCGGTGAGGGCGAGCAGTCTGGGCACGTGGGCTCCTTGGCGGCGGTGTACGGGGGCGTCTGCTTCGGCTTCGGCGTCTGCTCCGAATCAGGCGGAAGCGCCGACCTGGGCGTCGTTCGAGGCTCCGGACGCGATGCCGAACGCGGGGTCCGGGACGGACTCCGGGCTGATCAGGCGGGAGGGGACCCCGTCGGGGCCGACCGGGACGTCGCCGTCGACGGTGACGCGGCGCAGGGTGCGCTCGTGGTCGTCGGAGTCGTCGACGCCGTAGTGCTGGGTGGCGCGGTTGTCCCAGATCGCGACGTCGCCGTCCTGCCACTGCCAGCGGACGGTGTTCTCGGGGCTTTCGATGTGGGCCTGGAAGAGGTCCTGCAGGACGCGGGAGTCGCGGCCGGTCAGGCCCTGGATGCGCTGGACGAAGTTGCCGAGGAGCAGGGTGCGTTCGCCGGTCTCGGGGTGGACGCGGACCACCGGGTGCTCGGTCAGGAACTCGGTGGAGGTGAAGACCTCGCGGTATTGGGCGAGCGCCTCGGGAAGTGCGTCAGGCCTCAGCGCTGCGTAGTCGTAGGCGTTGGAGTGGACGGCGCGCAGGCCGTCCGCGAGGACGCGCAGCGGCTCGGGGAGGTGGGAGTAGGCGGTGGCGGTGTTGGCCCAGAGGGTGTTGCCGCCGTACGGGGGGATGGTGACGGCGCGCAGGATGGAGAAGGCCGGGTAGGCCGGGACGAAGGTGACGTCGGTGTGCCACTGGTTGGCGCGGGCGCCGTGGTGGGAGTCGATGCCGAGCGCGTAGCGGCCGTCGGCGGAGGGGACCGTGGGGTGCGCGACGGGTGCGCCGAGGAGCTGGGAGAAGGCCTCGTGGCCGGCCTCGTCGAGGTGGTCCTGACCGCGGAAGAAGACGACCTTGTGGGCGAGCAGCGCGGAGCGGATCTCGGCCACGGTCTCGGGGGCGAGGTCGCCGCCGAGCCGGACGCCGCCGATCTCGGCACCGATGCGGCCGCCGATCTTCGTCACGGTGGTGCGGAGCGCAGTGGTCATGGTAACTCCCTGGTCAGAGGCGTGCGGGGATTATTTCCGCAGCGGAAGAAATGGCGTTACGAGAAGCGTCGAGTGCCACGGGGCGTGGCGGCGGTACGGAACGGGGGACGGCGGGGGCGATCGGTACCGGTGGTGGCGGGGGCGGCGGGTGGTACGCACTCCCCAGGCGGGCGGGCGGCGTCCCGCGCGGCGCTGCGCGGGGTGGATCGCCACCGGGCCCGGACGGGGAGCACCCGCCGCCGGGGAACACCCGCCGCTCGGGGCGGACGGGCCGTACGCGGCGCGCGGAGCCGAAAGGCCCAGCGGGAACGGTGGGCCGCCCGGACCGGAGCCGGCCGGAGCCGGTCGCAGCCGTGCCGGCCGGGATCACACCGGCCGGATCACGCCGGACGGGAACGGAGAGGACCGGATCGGACTCGGCGGGACCGGGCTCGGACCGGGATCAGCCGGACCGGGCTCGACCGGACCGGGCTCGGACCGGGATCAGCCGGACCGGGCTCGACCGGACCGGACCGGACTGAGCCGGACCGCGTCGGATCCGAGCCGACCCGTACCGATCCGACCCGTACCGGTCGGGCCGACCGCCGGGTGGGGCGGCCGGTGTCCCGGCGCTCCGGGCCCGGGCGGGAAGCTCAGGCGCGGCGGTGGGCCGGACAGCGGCCCGGACACCCACCCGGCGCGGTACAGAGGCCGGAGGTGCGGAGCCGCGGGGCGAGGCGTTCGTTCGCGGACATGTCCCGGAGCCTGTCAGCGCCCCCGCCCCCGGTCAACCCCCGGCCCCGGGCGGCGAAACCGACCCGCCCCGAACCCCCGCGACCCGATCTGACCAGGTCTTTCACCGCCTCCACGAAGTCCGCGCGGCACCCCTCGGCGGCTGGAAACGGTGGCCTGATTTCACGGTCCCGCAATGCGGCCGCCACGGACCGCCCGGTACCCGGTCCGGCATGATCGGGGAAACGGACAGTCCCGCCCCGAGGAGGCCCCGTGACAGACAGGACCGGCGACCGGCGCGGGGCCGCCAACGCCGCCACCGTGCTGCGGACCGTGCTGGAGCACGGGCCCGTGGCGCGCAGCGGGATCTCCGAGCTGTGCGGGCTGAGCCCCGCCGCCGTGTCCCGGCAGACCACCGGGCTGCTGCGCGGCGGCCTGCTGCGCGAGCTCCCCGAACCCGTCGGCCCGACCGCCTCGGGGCGGCCGCGGATCCCGCTGGACCTGCACACCGGGGCCGTGGGCGGGCCGGTGGCGGCGGGGCTGCACATCGGGGTGCCGTCCTCCACCTTCAGCCTCGTCGACCTGCGCGGGCAGGTCCTCGCCCGGCGCGCGTTCCCCTACGCGGACCCCACCGATCCCCGGCTCGCGGCCCGCATCGCCCACGAACTCGCCGGTTTCCTGGCACGGTTCGACACCGGCCGTCCGCTGATCGGGGTCGGCGCCGCCCTCGGCGGCTGGGTCCGACCCGACACGGGGACCGTCGTACGGCATCCGGCGCTCGGGTGGCGGGGCATGCCGCTGGCCGCGGACCTGTCCAGGGCACTCGGTCTGCCGGTGCGGGTGGACAACCACGCCCGGGCCGTCGCGCGCGCCGAGATCCTCTACGGGCCGCCGGCGGCCCGCCGGAGCCTGGTCCACCTCTTCATCGGGAACGTGGTCGACGCCGCGTTCGGGATCGAGGGCACCGTCCACCAGGGCCCCGGGTCCGCCGCGGGCGACGTGGCCCACCTCCCGGTGCCCGAGTCGCGGGCGGCCTGCGCGTGCGGACGTACGGGCTGTCTGCAGGCGACCGCGTCCGACACCGCGCTGGGCGCCGAGGCCGTACGGCGCGGGATCGTCCCCGATCCGTCCGTCCCGATGCTCGTGGACGCCGCCGCCGCCGGCGACCCGCGCGCGGACGGGCTGCTGCGCGAGCGTGCCCGGGCCGTGGGGCGGGCGGCCGCCCTGCTCCTCGACGTGTTCAACCCGGCCGTCATGGTCGTCACCGAACTGTCCAGCGTCCTGCACGAGGGCTACCTGGACGAGATCCGCGGGGCGGCCACCGACCGCTCCCACGTCTGCGACGAGCCCGGGCGCATCATCGCCCCGCACGCCGGACCGGCCGTACTCCCCCAGGCCGCCGCGACCGTCCTGCTGAGTCCGCTGTTCCAGGACCCGGGCCGCGTCACCTCCGGCTGACGGGCGTCCCGCAGGTGGCCGGAACCCGCCGGAACCCGTTCCGGACGCGGCCGCGCGCCGCACCGACCCCCGTCTGACCTGGGAGTGCGAGATCACATCCGGCGGTTATGGTCTCGCCTGAGCGGCCCCCCTAGCATTCGAGCCATGACGGTCCAGCCTGACGACGGGCTCTCCCTGGCCGCCGAGTTTCCTGACGCGACACATGAGCAGTGGCAGCGCCTGGTTGAAGGCGTACTGCGCAAGTCGGGCAAGGAAGTATCCGGCGAGGCGGCGGAAGCAGCCCTTTCCACGAAGCTAGAGGACGGGCTCATCACCCGCCCGCTGTACACGGCGCCCCCGGACGACGGGGACGGCGACGGCACCGGCTTCCCCGGCTTCGCGCCCTTCGTCCGCGGCGGCACCCCGGAGGGCACCACGGCCTCCGGCTGGGACGTGCGCCAGCGGATCGCGGGCGGCGACCCCGTACGGGTGAACGAGGCGGCCCTCGCGGACCTGGAGAACGGCACCACCTCCCTGTGGCTGACCGTCGGCCCGGGCGGCCTGCCCGCCGAGGACCTGGGCCGGGCCCTGGACGGGGTCTACCTCGACCTCGCCCCGATCGCCCTGGACGCCGGCGCCGAATACCCGGCTGCCGCCCGCGCGTTGTTCGCCCTGTACGAGGAGCGCGGCGTCGCCCCGCAGGACGCCCGCGCCTCGCTCGGCATCGACCCGCTGGGCCACGAGGCCCGCACCGGTGAGGCCCTGGACCTGCCCGCGGCCGCCGCCCTGGCCCTCGGGACGGCCGCTTCCTGGCCAGGCGTCCGCGCCCTGACCGTCGACGCCCTGCCCTTCCACGAGGCGGGCGGCAGCGCCGCCGAGGAACTCGGACTGTCGCTGTCCACCGGCGTCGCCTATCTGCGGGCGCTGACGGAGGCCGGCCTCACCGCCGACGCGGCGTTCGGACAGATCGAGTTCCGCTACGCCGCGACCGCCGACCAGTTCCTGACCATCGCCAAGCTGCGCGCCGCCCGTCGCCTGTGGGCCCGGGTCGCCGAGGCCTGCGGCAGCCCCGAGGCGGGGGCGCAGCGGCAGCACGCGGTGACCTCGCCCGTGATGATGACCCGGCGCGACCCGTGGGTGAACATGCTGCGCACCACGGTGGCCTGCATGGCCGCCGGCGTGGGCGGCGCGGACTCCGTCACCGTGCTCCCCTTCGACAGCGAGCTGGGCCTGCCGGACGCCTTCGCCCGACGGATCGCCCGCAACACCTCCACCGTGCTGGTGGAGGAGTCCCACCTGGCCCGGGTGATCGACCCGGCCGGCGGTTCGTACTACGTCGAGACGCTGACCGACGAACTCGCGCACGCGGCCTGGGAGTTCTTCCGGACGGTCGAGAAGGCGGGCGGCCAGGAGGCCGCGCTGCGCTCGGGTCTGGTCGCCGAGCGGCTCGCCGCGACGTGGGCGGCCCGCTCGAAGAAGCTGGCGACGCGCCGCGAACCCATCACCGGCGTCAGCGAGTTCCCGCTGCTGTCGGAGAAGCCCGTCGTGCGCGAGCCGCTGCCGGCGGCCCCGACGGGCGGTCTGCCGCGGGTCCGACGCGACGAGGCGTACGAGGCGCTGCGCGCCCGCAGCGACGCCCACCTGGCCGCGACCGGTGCCCGCCCTCGGATCTTCCTCGCCGCGCTCGGCCCCGCGGCCGCGCACACGGGGCGGGCCACCTTCGCCTCCAACCTGTTCCAGGCGGGCGGCATCGAACCCGTCCACGACCCGGTCTCGGTGAATCCGGATACGGCCGCCGCGGCCTACGCGGCGAGCGGCGCCGACGGCATGGCGGTGCTCTGCTCCAGCGACGCGCTGTACGAGGAGCAGGCGGAAGCGGTGGCCGCCGCCCTGCGCTCGGCGGGCGCGACGACCGTGTTCCTCGCGGGCAGGCCCGGTACCGCCGAACAGGCCGTGGACGAGTACGTCTTCGCGGGCTGCGACGCGGTCGCCGTGCTGTCCTCCGTACTCGACCGGATGGGAGTCTCGTCATGAGCATCCCCGATTTCTCCGAACTCGCGCTCGGCGGCGGACCGTCCACCGGGATCACCGAGGACCGGTGGCGCGCCGCGGTGAAGGAGTCCACCGGCAACGCCACGGGCGACCTGCTGTGGGAGACCCCCGAGGGCATCGGCGTGAAGCCGCTGTACACCGGGCGGGACCTGGAGGGCCTGGACTTCCTCGGGACCTACCCGGGCGTGGCCCCGTACCTGCGCGGGCCCTATCCGACGATGTACGTCAACCAGCCCTGGACGATCCGTCAGTACGCCGGTTTCTCCACGGCCGAGGAGTCGAACGCCTTCTACCGGCGCAACCTGGCCTCCGGCCAGAAGGGCCTCTCGGTCGCCTTCGACCTGCCCACGCACCGCGGCTACGACAGCGACCACCCGCGCGTCACGGGTGACGTCGGCATGGCGGGCGTGGCGATCGACTCGATCTACGACATGCGCCAACTGTTCGACGGGATCCCGCTGGACAAGATGTCGGTGTCGATGACGATGAACGGCGCGGTGCTGCCGGTCCTCGCCCTCTACATCGTGGCGGCGGAGGAGCAGGGCGTCTCCCCCGACAAGCTCGCCGGGACCATCCAGAACGACATCCTCAAGGAGTTCATGGTCCGCAACACCTACATCTACCCGCCCAAGCCCTCGATGCGGATCATCTCGGACATCTTCGCGTTCACCTCGCAGAAGATGCCCCGCTACAACTCGATCTCCATCTCCGGCTACCACATCCAGGAAGCCGGGGCGACGGCCGACCTGGAACTCGCCTACACCCTCGCCGACGGCGTGGAGTACCTGCGGGCCGGGCAGGCCGTCGGGCTGGACGTGGACGCGTTCGCGCCGCGCCTGTCGTTCTTCTGGGCGATCGGCATGAACTTCTTCATGGAGGTCGCGAAGCTCCGCGCGGCCCGCCTGCTGTGGGCGCGCCTGGTCAAGCAGTTCGACCCGAAGAACGCCAAGTCGCTCTCGCTGCGCACCCATTCGCAGACCTCCGGATGGTCGCTGACCGCGCAGGACGTCTTCAACAACGTCACCCGTACCTGCATCGAGGCGATGGCCGCGACCCAGGGGCACACCCAGTCCCTGCACACCAACGCCCTCGACGAGGCCCTCGCGCTGCCCACCGACTTCTCGGCCCGCATCGCGCGCAACACCCAGCTGCTGCTCCAGCAGGAGTCGGGCACCTGTCGCTCCATCGACCCGTGGGGCGGCAGCGCCTACGTGGAGAAGCTGACCTACGACCTCGCGCGGCGGGCGTGGCAGCACATCGAGGAGGTCGAGGCCGCCGGCGGCATGGCGCAGGCCATCGACGCGGGCATCCCGAAGCTGCGCGTCGAGGAGGCCGCGGCCCGTACGCAGGCCCGCATCGACTCCGGCCGTCAGCCGGTGATCGGCGTGAACAAGTACCGGGTGGCCACCGACGAGGAGATCGACGTCCTCAAGGTCGACAACTCCTCGGTCCGCAGCCAGCAGATCGCCAAGCTGCGTCGACTGCGCGAGGAACGCGACGAGGCCGTCACCCAGGACACGCTGCGCGCCCTGACCAACGCGGCCGAGCGGGGCGACGGCAACCTGCTGGCCCTGGCCGTGGACGCGGCGCGCGCCAAGGCCACGGTGGGCGAGATCTCCGACGCCCTGGAGAAGGTGTACGGACGTCACGCGAGCCAGATCCGTACGATCTCGGGTGTGTACCGCATGGAAGCAGGCGAGTCCCCGTCCGTGGAGCGCACCCGTGCGCTCGTCGATCGGTTCGAGGAGGCGGAGGGACGGCGTCCGCGCATCCTGGTCGCCAAGATGGGCCAGGACGGCCACGACCGCGGCCAGAAGGTCATCGCGACGGCCTTCGCCGACCTGGGCTTCGACGTGGACGTCGGCCCGCTGTTCCAGACGCCGGCGGAGGTGGCCCGGCAGGCCGTCGAGGCGGACGTCCACGTGGTGGGCGTGTCGTCGCTGGCGGCCGGTCACCTGACCCTCGTACCGGCGCTGCGGCAGCAGCTCGCCGAGGAGGGGCGCGAGGACATCATGATCGTCGTCGGTGGGGTCATCCCGCCCGCGGACGTCCCGACCCTGCTGGAGATGGGCGCGACGGCGGTCTTCCCGCCGGGCACCGTGATCCCGGACGCGGCCCACGACCTGGTGACGCGGCTGGCCGCGGAACTGGGCCACGAGCTGTAAGCGGCCGCGCGGATGCCCCCGAAGATCGACATCGACGTGTACGTGAAGGGCGTGCTCGACGGGAAGCGCGCGCACATCGCGCGCGCCATCACCCTCGTCGAGTCCACCCGGGCGGACCACCGCGCCCTGGCCCAGGGCCTGTTGACCCGTCTGCTGCCACACGCCGGGCACGCCCGGCGGATCGGCATCAGCGGGGTGCCCGGGGTCGGCAAGTCCACGTTCATCGACGCGTTCGGCACGATGCTCACCGGGCTGGGCCATCGCGTGGCCGTCCTCGCCGTGGACCCGTCCTCGACCCGGACGGGCGGATCCATCCTCGGTGACAAGACCCGGATGGAACGCCTCTCCGTCGATCCGGCCGCGTTCGTGCGCCCCTCCCCCTCGGCGGGCACGCTGGGCGGGGTCGCCAAGGCCACCCGCGAGTCGATGATCGTGATGGAGGCGGCTGGCTACGACGTGGTCCTCGTCGAGACGGTCGGCGTCGGCCAGTCGGAGACCACGGTCGCCGGCATGGTCGACTCCTTCCTCCTGCTGTCACTGGCCCGGACGGGCGATCAGCTCCAGGGCATCAAGAAGGGCGTCCTGGAACTGGCCGACGTCCTCGCCGTGAACAAGGCCGACGGCCCCCACGAACGGGACGCGAAGGCCGCCGCCCGCGAACTGGCGGGCGCGCTACGGCTGATGCACCCGGCCGACGCGGCGTGGACCCCGCCGGTGCTGACGTGCAGCGCGCGGGAGTCGATCGGCCTGGACGAGGTGTGGAACCGCCTCGAACAGCACCGGACGCTGCTGGAGGCGGGTGGCCGGTTGGCGGCCAAGCGGGCCGCGCAGCAGGTGGAGTGGACGTGGTCGATGGTCCGCGACGCGTTGCTGGAGCGGCTCCGCGCGGACCCGGACGTACGGGAACTCGCGCCGGCCCTCGAAGCCGAGGTCAGGGCGGGCACGGTGACCGCCACCTCGGCGGCGGACCGCATCCTGGGCGCCTTCGGCAATCGGGCCTGAGGGCGGCCGACGGCCCGAACGCCGGCCATCGGGCCGCGAGCCGCCGTCGATCCCCGTGTTCCGGGGTCGGCGGCGGCTCGTTCGTGCGCTCAGGCTGAGGTGAGGGCGGGGTTCTCGACGGCCAGCGTCCGACGCAGGATCCGGTTCTGCTCGGCCGGGTCGGAACCGGCGAGCAGGGCGGACAGCACGGCGATCCGCGCCTGCCCGGCCCGCAGCGTGCCGGTCGGGACGGCCCCGACGGCGACGAGGTCGACGGCGCCGCCGTGCGTGTAGATCTCGGTGACGGGGCCTGCCGCGACCCGCGTGGTCAGCGCGACCAGCACGCCCCGGGCGATGGCCGCGGCCACGGCGTCCACGATCTCGGGGGTCGCGTTGCCCGCGCCGGTGCCCACCAGGACGATGCCCCGGGCGCCCGCCTCGACGGCGGCGTTCAGCAGCAGCGGGTCACCGTCGGCGTGGTGCATCACCATGTCTACGCGCGGCGGCAGCTCCGGCATCGCGGGCAGCGCGAGCGGCGCCGGCCGCTGCGGTTCGCGCAGCATGGTGACCTTGCCGAAGCCGATCTTCCCGAGGAGTTCCTTCGAGGGGTCGGCGAAGGCGTCCAGGTCGACGGCCTGCGTCTTGACGGTGCCGCGGGCGGCGTGCACCCGGCCCGCGAAGCTGATGAGGACGCCGAGTCCGCGCGTGGTGGCGGCGGTCAGCAGGGCGTCGTAGAGGTTCCCGGGACCGTCCCCGTCGGCGGAACCCATGGGCAGCTGCGAGCCGGTGAACACGACGCTGCGGGCGTCGTGGTGGTGGAGGTCGACGAGGAAGGCCGACTCCTCCAGGGTGTCGGTGCCGTGCGTGACGACGATGCCGTCCACACCGGGGTCGGCGAGCACCTCGTGGACGGTGCGCAGCAGGGTGAGCTGGTGGGCGGTGGTGAGCCGGGGACTGTTCACCCGGAACAGGTCCACGACCTCGACGGTGATGCCCTCGGGCAGCGGCGCGGTGGCCATCACCTCGCGCCCGTCGGCCTCCGCGGCGAAGCCCGAGCCCTTCCAGCGGCTGGCTATCGTTCCGCCGGTGCTGATGACGACGATGCGTGCCATGGCCACCCTTCCCTCACGAGATCTCGCACAGACATTCCATTCACGGCAATGATAGTGAGATCTACGCGCAATGAGATTGCCTCTTCACCCGCTCTCGCAACATTCGATGGGTGATAATTGCGCCATGGACGCGATCGACCGAGAAATCCTGCGCGAGCTTCAGAAGGACGGCCGGCTCAGCAACCAGGAACTCGCCCAGCGGGTGGGACTGACCCCCTCCCCCTGCATGCGCCGGGTCCGGCAGCTGGAGGAGGACGGGGTGATCCAGGGCTACCGCGCCGTCATCGACCCCGAGGCGGTGGGCCGCGGCTTCGAGGTGCTGGTGTCCGTCGAGGTCCGCCGCGACCGCGCGGCCGTCGAGGCCTTCGAGGCCGCGCTCCAGGACATCCCCGACGTCATCGAGGCCTACCGCCTCTTCGGCAGCCCCGGCTGCCTCCTGCGCATCGCGGTCGCGGACCTCCGCGCGTACGAACGCCTGTGGATCGAGCAACTGACGGCCCTCTCCGGCGTCACCGAGGTCAACTCCCAGATCATCATGAAACGCATCAAGGAACCGACGGGCCTCCCCGTGGACCGCTGAGACCCAAGCCATCTGACCTTCACTGCCATCGGACGCCCACGGCCCAACCGAGGCGGATACCCTCACCACACGGACTCGTGGATCTTCCGCGAAGTTCCGGCGCGGCGAGGGCGAACGCAGGATGTCGACCTGCCCTTCGCCTCCCATCACAGCCCTCGGCATCCACGTACCGGCCCCGGGGCCTCATCCCTGATGACCGCGCAGCCTGGATAGGAGGATGCCGCGCCATAGGCTGTGGCAAGCACGGCTAGCGGGTGACGGCTGGAGCCGCAAGCTCCGATATTCCGGACATTGGGAACGGGGCATGAACAAGAAGATTCTGGGGCGTTACGAGCTGATCAGCATGCTCGGCCGTGGCGGCATGGGTGAGGTGTGGGCCGCCCATGACCACTTCCTCGACCGGAACATCGCCATGAAGTTCCTGACCTCTTCCGGGCCGGAGGACACCGCTCCCCATTTTGAGGAGCGCTTCCGCCGGGAGGCCCGTTACACCGCCCGGCTACGGCACTCGGGCGTCCCCGAGATCCACGACGTGGGCAAGCTTCCCGACGGCAGGTTGTACCTGGTCATGGAACTCGTCGAGGGGCGGACCCTCACCCAGATCCTCACGGAGCACGGCATCTGCCCCGTGGACCAAGCCCTTTCCATCGCCGGACAGATCGCCGCAGTGCTCGCCCACGCCCACCGTTGCGGGCTCGTCCATCGCGACCTGAAGCCCTCCAACCTGATGCTGACCACCCACGGCAAGGTCAAGGTCCTCGACTTCGGCATCGCCGCCGCACTCGCTCCGACCGCGGAGGAACCCCGCCTGACCCTAAGCGGCGCCGTCTTCGGCACCCCCGGCTTCATCTCCCCCGAGCAGGCGGTCGGGAAGCCCGCCACCGACCGCAGCGACCTGTACGCCCTGGGCTGCGTCCTGTATGAGATCCTCACCGGCCGCCCACCGTTCACCGCCGAAAGCCCAGTCGCCGTCGCGTACTTGCATGTAAACGAAGAGCCGCGTTCGGTAGCCGCGTTGCGCCCGGAGATGCCGGGCGAGTCGGCAGACCTGGTCATGCGGCTGCTCGCCAAGGAACCGGAGTCGCGCCCGTCGGCCGAAGCTACGGTCGCCGCCTTGAAGGCACTGGTCTCGGAGGCGGACGCCGCTGCCCGGAGAGCGACGGTCCAACTGCCCGAACAGACCGCGCCTGAGCCTAGGAGTCCTGCCACATCCCCCGACGAGCGCAAGGGCGCCAAGCAAGCCGAGGAGCTCCGGGAACTGACCTCCCGGTGCGACGATGCCTGCCGCGCCGAGAACTACGCCGAGGCGTACGAGGGCTACCGCAACCTCATCGACGCGCTCGCTCGCCTACCGATCCCGGCGGAGAAGGCGATCCTCCACTGCCGGGCCTCTCTCGCCCTCTGTCTCTCCAAGCTCGGCCGCGAAGCCGAGGCACAGGAGGAATACCAGACTCTGGTGCCCCTCCTACTGGAGCTCTACGGACCGACCCACGACCTGGTGCTGACCCCGCGCTTCAACCTCACAGTTGCCATGGCCCAGTGTGGGCAATTCGCCGAATCACGGGAGTCCGCCGCCCTCCTACGAGCCGATCTCCGAACGCATCGCCCCGGCCACCCCGCCATCGTTCTCCTCGACGACCTGATCTCCCGCCTGGGCCGGCACCTGCTCGCGGCACTGCGCTCGCAGCAACCAACCACTTGATCGATCCGAAGCTGCTTTCGGGCACCGGGAGCGTCACACCGGCTACCGAAGAATTCGTGACCCCGATGATCCCTTGAGATCCTTCAGCAGCACGTCCAGGATGGCCTCCTCCTCCACACGCACCGCGTGCTCGGCAAGGGCCCGCGTCAGATCCGGGTCCCAGGGCGACGGCGTCGGCTTCCCGACCAATGGGCACTGATCAGCTCCGACAGCTGCCACCGCCGCACGGTAGTCGTGCGCCGTGTAGCGCCAGGGCCGCCACGGTACGTGCGCCAACAGCGTCGTGGCGATGCGCAGACCGCCCCAGTCGAAGTCGCCGTGGTAGCGGAGGGCGGCGCCGTATTCGTGCAGACGGGTGAGCAGGGTCAGGGCGGCGGCCGAGGGCTGGCCCTGGACGCAGACCAGTGGGCGGGCATCCGGGCCGTAGGCGTCCGCCGCAGCGGAAAGGACCGCGGGGTTCTCACAGATGTGGACCACGGGCGGTGCCGCCCGCGGCGGACGGTGGGCGAGCTGACGCAGGGTGAGTATCGCCCTCGGCGGCAGTGATCGCAACGATCGAGAGGCAATCGCCCAGAACGGACTCGACCGCGTCCACCCAGGCCTCACCACCGCTCTCCGGCCCGTCGGCCAGGGCAGCGAGGAAGAAGCGGTAGGCGGCGCCCACGTTCCCGGCCCCACCTGCCCTCGGGAGGCTGTCCACGCAGGCCGTGTAGGCCTCACGGTCCGCCTGCGTCGGCAACAACCGGTAGCTGTCGTGCCCGTCCTGATACGTGTTGACCAGGATGAGGTCGTTGATTCGGGCCGCCTTCTTCACCGAGCCCCGGTCCCGGTGGTGGTCCCGCAGAGCCGTGAACGCGAGCATCAAGGTCGTCATCCGCTGCTGACCATCGACGACGAGCCAGCGCTGCATCCCGCCCGCGACGACGCGCTCGGGGGCCAGCACGACCGAACCGAGGAAGTGCCCGGAGCCGGACCGCCCTTCCCGCCGGTCCTCGACCAACTCCTGTACGTCGTCCCACAACTGCTGCAGCTCGTCGCGCTGCCAACTGTAGGTGCGCTGGTAGAGCGGCACTTGGAACTGCTGCTCCCCCTGGACCAGCTTGCTGAACGTGGTCTCCTGAGCGTGCACGCCCGTCCTCTCACCAAACCCTCGACGCCGAGCCGCCATTGTCGCCCCATACCGTACGGTGATCAGCCGAAGCGTCGGCACTCGCACGACCCGGGGGCACCCATGGCGACACTCGGAATCCACAAGGACTTCCTCCTGGAGTTCGCCAAACTGGAGAAGCCCGTCCAGAAGCGGGTCCACAAGTTCTTCGACAAGTTCCGCGAGCACCACCATGCCGGGCTTCACCTGGAAGAAACTGGAGAATCCGACGGGGATTCCGTGATCGACCTGACCGGCGACGAGCCCGACTCACTGTCCGGCTACCGGTCCTGCTGCACGGTGAGCGGCCCGTGTGCAAGGGGCACGGGACGGAGTCGGCCGAGGCCGAGGCCGACACTGCCGTCCGGCGGCTGCCCGACTGGGTGGCGCCGGGGGTCGCACCCTCGGAGATCGCGGTCATTGCCCGGTTCCACACCGCAGACCGCGCGGATCGGGCGGCAGCTCGTCGAGGCCGGTCGGCCGGTGGTACGGGTCAAGGACGGCGGGTCCGACGACACGGCCGGGGTGCGACTTTCGAGCCTGCACAGCCTGAAGGGACCTGATCAAGGCGGGTCACGCCCCGGCAGGCAGGCTCGACGACGAACTCCGCCTCGTGTGCGTACGAGGGTGCGGCGGCCGTGAAACCGCACAGTGGTGGGGCCTGGCCGAAGCCGGCAAGCCGCACGGAAAGCCGGCTGGCTTCTGGACGCAGTCCCCCCAGCCGCATGACGGGGCACCATCAAGCGCGCGAGTCTTCTACAGCGCCACCGAGCGTCCCGGAACCCATGCGGTCTCGCCCGCCTCGATCGCCTTGCCACCCGGGTCAACGCAGCAGGCAACCTCACTTCGCAACCAGGCACCAACGCCTGGAACCCGACCCTGGTCGAGATCGTAGTTCTGGGCTGCCACGGCGACGACAACCCGACCGCCACCGTACCGGGCCCCGACGACGCCGGGGCTCTAGCACTTGCCGTACACCGGCTGCGCCAGGCACCGGACTACGCTCTGATGACGACAATCGACAGAGCATCGACCCTGTTAAATCCGCAGGTCAGGCGGCTGCAAGAGGAACCGCCTGACCTTGACTGTTCGCACGCCCGGAAGAGGTCAAGAGGACGGCCAGCCCACAAAACAGCAGGTCAGGCGTCCTTCGCCACGCGCTCCAGGATCGCCACGCACTCCACGTGGTGGGTCATCGGGAAGAGGTCGAAGACGCGCAGGGTGCGGACCTTGTAGCCCTGGTCCTTGAAGTAGCCCAGGTCGCGGGCCAGGGCTGCCGGGTCGCACGCCACGTAGGCGATGCGGCGCGGGGTGAGGCCTGCCACCTGGCGGACCGTCTGCTTGCCGGCGCCGGCACGGGGCGGGTCGAGGACGACCAGGTCGCATTCGGTGATGCCGGTCTTCGGGAGGATCTGCTCGACCTTGCCCTGCTCGATCCGGACCCGGGGGAAGTCCGCCAGGTTGTGGCGGGCGTCCTCGACGGCGCGCTTCGTCGACTCGATGCCGAGGACGGCGCCGGTCTCGCCGAGGCGCTCCGCGAGGGCGCCGGCGAAGATGCCGACGCCGCAGTAGAGGTCGAGGGCCATCTCGCCCTTGCGCGGCATCAGGCCCTGCATGACGGCCTTGATCAGGGTGTCGGCGGCCTGCGGGTGGACCTGCCAGAAGCCGCCCATGCCGACGCGGTACGTACGGCCGTCGGCGCGCTCGCGCACGAAGGGGCGGCCGTGGACGCGGTGGACGCCGCCGTCCTTCTCCTCGACGCGCAGGACGGAGACGGGCTGGTCCAGCTCGACGAGGGGCAGGCGGCCGCCGGGGCGGGGGGTCAGGACGACCTGGCGGTCGTTGGAGCCGGAGGCGGCGATGGCCTCCACCGACGCCATCTGGGGCCAGTCCTGCTTCTCGATGCCGAGTTCCGAGACTCCCGGCGCCGCGATCATGCAGTGGTCGACGAGCTCGATGTCGTGCGAGCGGTGCTTGCGCAGGCCCGCGTTGCCGTCGTCGTCGATCGCGAACTGGACGCGGGTGCGCCACTGGGGGACCTGTCCGGCCGGGAGCTTGTCGCCCTCGGCCGGCATGACGGTGCCGTCCCAGCCGGCCTCTTCCGGGGTGAGTCCGGCGAGGCGCAGCAGTTGTTCGGCGACGACCTCGCCCTTGAGGCGGCGCTGGGCGCCCGGCTTGGCGTGCTGCCAGTCGCAGCCGCCGCACTTGCCGGGGCCGGCGTACGGACAGGGTGCCGCGACCCGGTCCTTGGAGGCGTCGAGCACGGTGATGGCGTCGGCGCGCAGGAAGCGGGAGTCGACGTCGCCCTCGGTGACCTTCGCGATGACCTTCTCGCCGGGCAGCGTGTGGCGGACGAACAGGACCCGGCCGTCCGCGTTGCGCGCGATGCAGTGGCCTCCGTGCGCGACGGGCCCGACCTCGACCTCGAACTCCTCCCCGACCAGTGACTGCTTCTCGTTCTGCTCGGTCATGGTGGGGAGGCTCCAGGAGATCAATGAAAAGCGAAAGGAAAACGGCCGGACGACCGACCCACCAGTTTACGTGGATCTCGTCCGGCCGTTCACCACCCTCGGGGAACCCCCGCCGCCCCGCCGGCGCTACTTCCCCGCCGGGTTCTTCGGCCTCGGCGGGCGCGGCGGCCGCGGCGTGTCGACCGGTCCGCGGCGGACGGCGCCCGGGGCGTTCCAGTCCTGCCGCTTCTTGGCCCGCCGCTTCGCGAGCTCGGAGGACTCCAGCTGGTAGGGCACGGAGGTCACCATCACGCCCGGCGTGAACAGCAGCCGGCCCTTGAGCCGCAGCGCGCTCTGGTTGTGGAGGAGGTGCTCGTACCAGCGGCCGACGACGTACTCCGGGATGTAGACGCTGACGGCGTCGCGCGGGTTCTCGCTGCGCAGGCCCTTCACGTACTCGACGACCGGCCGGGTGATCTCGCGGTAGGGCGAGTCGAGGATCTTCAGCGGGACGTTGATCCCGCGCCGGTCCCACTCCGTGCGCAGGGCCTTGGTCTCGACCGGGTCGACGCTGATGCTGAGCGCTTCGAGGGTGTCGGAGCGGGTCAGCTTGGCGAAGGCGAGGGCGCGCAGCGTGGGCTTGTGGACCTTGGAGACCAGGACGATGGAGTGGACGCGCGAGGGGCGGACGCTGTCGTCGCTGGGGCCCTCGGCCGCGGCGATCTCGGCGGAGACCCGGTCGTAGTGCTTGCGGATCGCGCTCATCGTTCCGTAGAAGATCACCATGCCCAGCAGGGCGACCCAGGCGCCGTGGGTGAACTTCGTGGCGAGGACGACGACCAGCACCATGCCGGTGAAGAAGGCGCCGAAGGTGTTGATGGCCCGGGAGCGGTGCATGCGGCGGCGGGCGGCGGGGTCGCGCTCGGTGCGCAGGTGGCGGTTCCAGTGCCGGACCATGCCGATCTGGCTCAGCGTGAAGGAGACGAAGACTCCGACGATGTAGAGCTGGATGAGCTTGGTGGAGTCGGCGTCGTAGAGCCACACCAGCAGCATGGCGGCGCCGGCGAGCAGGACGATGCCGTTGGAGAAGGCGAGCCGGTCGCCGCGGGTGTGCAGCTGGCGCGGCAGGTACCGGTCCTGGGCGAGGATCGAGCCGAGCAGCGGGAAGCCGTTGTAGGCGGTGTTGGCGGCCAGGAAGAGGACGAGCGCGGTGGCCGCCGCGAGCACGATGAAGAGGAAGCTGCCCTCGCCGAAGACGGCCTCGCCGACCTGGGAGATCACCGGGTGCTGGACGTAGTCGGGGCCGACCGGCACGCCGTCCTGGATCAGGTCGGTGGCGGGGTTCTCCGCCATCCTCACGTTCGTGGCCATGGCCAGGCCGATGATGCCGCAGAACATCGTGACGGCCAGGGCGCCCATCAGGGCCAGGGTGGTGGCCGCGTTCTTGCTCTTGGGCTTGCGGAAGGCGGGGACACCGTTGCTGATGGCCTCGACGCCGGTGAGCGCGGCGCAGCCTGAGGAGAAGGCGCGCAGCAGCAGGAAGACGAGGGCGAATCCGGCCAGTCCCTGGTGCTCGGGTTTGATCTCCAGGTCGGCCGTGGGGGCCTTCATCGTCTCGTCGAGGACGATGCCCCGGTAGGCGCCGTAGGCGATCATGACGAAGACGGCTCCGACGAAGATGTACGTCGGAATCGCGAAGAAGTTTCCGGATTCCTTGACTCCGCGCAGATTCATCAGCGTGAGCAACAGAATCATGATCATCGCCGAGAGCACCTTGTGCTCGATGACGAAATCGACGGCCGAGCCGAGGTTCTCGACTCCGGAGGAGATCGACACGGCCACGGTGAGGACGTAGTCGACGAGCAGGGCGCTCGCCACCGTGAGTCCGGCCTTGGGTCCGAGGTTGGTGTTGGCGACCTCGTAGTCACCACCGCCGCTGGGGTACGCGTGGACGTTCTGCCTGTAGGAGGCGACCACGGTGAACATCAGGACGACGACGGCGGCCGCGATCCAGGGGCTGAAGTGGTACGCCGACACACCCGCGATCGACAGGACCAGCAGCACTTCACCCGGGGCATATGCCACGGAGGAGAGCGGGTCGGATGCGAACACGGGCAGGGCGATTCGCTTGGGGAGGAGCGTTTCCCCGAGGCGGTCGCTGCGTAGCGCCCGGCCGATCAGGATCCGTTTGGGCACGTCGGTCAGTTTGGACACGCAGAGGATCGTAAGCGTTCGAAATCGGGCTGACGAACCCCCTGCCCGTTCTCGGGGCAATGAGGCACCGCCTGGACCCCAAATGGTCACACTGGTGACCGCCCGTGTGTAGCTTGGGCCATGGTCTGAGACCCTGTTTAGCCAGAGCATGCAATGAGGCTGGAAACCAGCGAGTCGCTGTCAGCCGGAAGGACGGCCGTGCACATCGTCATTATGGGCTGCGGAAGAGTGGGCTCTGCCCTCGCGCAGACCCTGGAACAGCAGGGGCATACGGTCGCTGTCGTCGACCAGGACCCCACCGCATTCCGCCGGCTCGGAGCATCGTTCGGCGGTCGTCGCGTCACCGGTGTCGGCTTCGACCAGGACACGCTGCGAGAGGCCGGGATCGAGGACGCCGGAGCCTTCGCGGCCGTCAGCAGCGGTGACAATTCCAACATCATCGCCGCGCGCGTGGCCCGCGAGATGTTCGGCGTCGAGAACGTCGCCGCCCGCATCTACGACCCCAAGCGCGCCGAGGTGTACCAGCGACTCGGCATCCCCACCGTCGCGACCGTACGGTGGACCGCCGACCAGATGCTCCGCCGGCTGCTGCCGTCGGGCGCCGAGCCCCTGTGGCGCGACCCGAGCGGCGGTGTGCAGCTCGCCGAGGTGCACGCCTCCACCGCCTGGATCGGTCACAAGGTGAGCCGGCTCCAGGAGGAGACCGGCGTCCGCGTCGCGTTCCTCACCCGGCTGGGCGAGGCGATCTTGCCGACTTCACAGACCGTCCTCCAGGAGGGCGACCTCGTCCACGTGATGATGCGCACGGACGAGATCGACAAGGTTGAGGCGGCCTTCGCCGAAGGGCCCGAGGAGGCACACGCATGAGGGTCGCGATCGCCGGAGCCGGCGCCGTGGGACGCTCCATCGCGGGCGAACTGTTGGAGAACGGCCACGAGGTCCTCCTCGTGGACAAGGCGCCGACCGCCATCTCGGTGGAGCGGGTGCCGCAGGCGGAGTGGCTGCTGGCCGACGCCTGCGAGATCACCTCGCTCGACGAGGCCGCGTTGCAGCGCTGCAACGTGGTCATCGCCGCCACCGGTGACGACAAGGTCAACCTCGTCGTCTCCCTGCTCGCCAAGACCGAGTACGGGGTCCCCCGGGTCGTGGCGCGCGTCAACAACCCGAAGAACGAGTGGCTCTTCAACGAGTCCTGGGGCGTCGACGTGGCCGTCTCCACGCCCCGCCTGATGTCCGCGCTCGTCGAGGAGGCCGTCAGCGTCGGCGATCTGGTGCGCCTGCTGCGCTTCAGCCACGGCGACGCCAACCTGGTCGAGCTGACCCTGCCGCCCGACTCCTCGGTCGCCGGCACCCAGATCAGCGAGATCGCCTGGCCCGAGGACACCTCGCTCGTCACCATCATCCGCGGCAACCGCGTCCTCACCCCGCACGGGGAGGAGACCCTGGAGCCCGGCGACGAACTGCTGTTCGTGGCGGCGCAGGCCCGTGAGGAACAGCTGGAGGACCTCCTCCAGGCCCGGAACTAGCGCCCGGAACCAGTACCCGGAACCGGCGCCGGAGCCGAAGCCCGGCACCGGTACGCCGAAGGGGTGGAGCAGCCTGATGGCCGCTCCACCCCTTCGGCGTTCGCCTGCCGATCGGGCCCGGAACATCGGGGCCCGGGTCAGAAGGCCCGGGTCAGACCCCGCGCTCCCGCGCGGCGGCCTTCTCGGCCGCCTCCTGGGCCTCGTACTCGGCGATGACGTCGATCGGCGCCGGGGCGTTCGCCAGGAACAGCCAGGTGAAGTACACGGCCAGCACCATCGGCGGGAGCTTGAGCGCGATGAGCACCCATCCCAGCTGGGTCGCGTCGCCCCACCAGTACAGCGGGAAGAGGATCGCGTACTTGGCCAGGAAGATCAGGCCCCAGGCCAGGCTGGCCTTCGTGTACGCCTTCTTGCGCCCGGGGTTGCGGGTGCGCCAGGACAGGTTCTCCTTGAACACCGGTCCGAGCACCACGCCGAGCAGCGGGAAGCCGAGCAGCGCGGAGACGGTGAACGCGACGCCCAGGCCGGCGCCGTAGATCATGCCGGGCAGGTAGAAGCCCTTGGCGTCACCGGTGAAGAGGGCGAAGGCCACGCCCACGCCGACGCCGAACACACCGCTGAAGGCGTGCTTGACGGTGTCCTTGCGCAGCAGCCGCACGATCACCAGGAGGACGGCGACCGCGCCCGCCGCGATGGCGGACGACTTCACGTCCTTGTTGATCGTGTAGATCATGACGAACAGCAGGCCGGGGAGCATCGTCTCCACGGTCCCGCGGATGCCGCCGAAGGCGTCGAACAGCGCCGCCTGGGTCACGGCCTTCTGGTCGTCCCCCACCGGGCCCTCGGGCGTGGTGGGTTTGTCGAGTGACGTCACCGTCAGTGCTCCTGTCCGAGCGGTCGGAGTTCGTACTTCGGGTTGAAGAGCACCCGGCGCCCATGACTCATCGAGATCCGCCCGGAGGCGATCATGCGCCGCCCGGGCTCGATTCCCACGATCGAGCGACGTCCGAGCCACACCACGTCCAGCGCGGCCGAGCCGTCGAACAGTTCCGCTTCCAGTGCGGGTACGCCCGCGCGCGGCCGCAGGGTGACGGTCCGCAGGGTGCCGGTGACCTTGACTATCTGGCGGTCGTGGCAGTCGCAGATCCGCGTACAGCCCGCGGCCTCTGCGTCCTCCTGCAGCTCCGCCGAATGCAGCTCCTCCTGGGAGGTGGACAGCCGCTCCATCATCCGGCGGAACCGGCCCGCCGGCCTGGCCGGCTTCGGGGGCTTGTCTGGACGCGGTTCAGCACTCATACAGGAAGCGTACCGGCGCCCCAGCTACCTCTCGAAGCGGTATCCCATGCCCGGTTCGGTGATGAAGTGCCGCGGGTGCGAGGGGTCGGCCTCCAGCTTGCGGCGCAGCTGGGCCATGTAGACCCGCAGGTAGTTGGTCTCCGTGCCGTAGGAGGGCCCCCAGACCTCCTGGAGGAGCTGCTTCTGGCTGACCAGCTTCCCGCCGTTGCGCACCAGCACTTCCAGCAGGTGCCACTCGGTGGGGGTGAGGCGTACGTCGTGCCCCGCGCGCACCGCCTTCTTCGCGGCGAGGTCCACGGTGAACCCCTCGGTCTCCACGATCACCTCGTCCCCGCCCGCCCCGGCCGCGGGTTCGGCCCGGCGGACGGCGGCGCGGAGCCGGGCCAGCAGCTCGTCCATGCCGAAGGGCTTGGTGACGTAGTCGTCGGCGCCCGCGTCGAGGGCCTCGACCTTCTCGTCGGAGGTGTGGCGGGCGGAGAGGACGAGGATCGGTACCCGGGTCCAGCCGCGCAGCCCCTTGATCACCTCGATGCCGTCCATGTCGGGCAGGCCGAGGTCGAGGACGACGACGTCGGGGTGGCGGGCGGCCGCGAGCTCCAGGGCTCCCGCGCCGTCGGAGGCGGCGTCGACCTCGTACCGGCGCGCCTTCAGGTTGATCACGAGGGCTCGGACGATCTGCGGTTCGTCGTCCACCACGAGCACCCGGGTCATTGGGGTCCTGCTTTCTGTCGTTCGGGGTGTTCCGGCGTGTCCACGCGTTCGGGGCGTGCTGCCGTGTCCACGCGTTCGGGGTGTGCCGCCGTGTCCACGCGAAGGGATCCGGCTCCGGTTCCGGCCCGCGCCCCCGGGCCGGCCGGCGGCGGCCGGTCCCGGCCGGCCGCGCGCAGGGTGAGCACCATCGTCAGCCCTCCGCCGGGCGTGTCCTCGGCGGCGAGGCTGCCGCCCATGGCCTCGGCGAACCCCCGGGCCACCGCGAGACCGAGGCCCACTCCGGCGCCGCGGGGGGCGTCCCCGTACCTCTGGAAGGGGGCGAAGATGCGGTCCTTGGCCTCGTCCGGGACGCCGCGCCCGCGGTCGACGACCCGTACCTCGACCCGGTCGCCGAGGAAACTGGCGGCGACGAGCACGGGTTGCCCGGCCGGGCTGTACTTGACGGCGTTCTCCACGACGTTGGCCACGGTCCGCTCCAGCAGCCCGGGGTCCACCGCCACCATGGGCAGGGTCTCGGGCACGTCGAGCAGCACGCTGTCCTCCGGTACGCCGCCCAGCGCCATCGGGACCACCTCGTCGAGGTCGATCTCCCTGATGAGCGGGGTCACCGTCCCCGTCTGGAGCCGGGACATGTCGAGCAGGTTGCCCACCAGGTGGTCGAGCCGGTCGGCGCCGTCCTCGATCCCCTCCAGCAGTTCCGCCCGGTCCTCCTCGGACCACTCCACGTCGTCGGAGCGCAGGGAGCTGACGGACGCCTTGATGGAGGCGAGCGGCGTGCGCAGGTCGTGGCTGACGGCGGCGAGCAGCGCGGTCCGGATCCGGTTGCCCTCGGCCAGCCGGCGGGCCTCCTCCGCCTCGCCGACGAGCCGCTGGCGGTCCAGTACGACCGCCGCCTGGGCGGCGAAGGCGCCGAGCACCCGGCGGTCCTCGGCGGGCAGGACCCGCCCGGACAGGGCCAGCGCCATGTGGTCCCCGATCGGCATGTCCACGTCGGCGTCCTCGGGCCGGGCCGCCGGGTTGGGACCGACGCTGCCGGCCCGGGTCCAGGGTTCGACGTCGCCCTGCCGCTCCAGAAGGGCGACGGACTCCATCCCGAAGGTCTCGCGCACCCGCTCCAGCAGCGCGCCCAGGGCGGTCTCGCCGCGCAGCACGCTCCCGGCGAGGAAGGAGAGGATCTCGGACTCGGCGCGCAGTCGGGCGGCCTGGTGCGTGCGCCGGGCGGCGAGGTCGACCACGGAGGCGACGGACACGGCGACTCCGAAGAAGACCGCGATGGCCATGATGTTCCGGGGGTCCGAGACGGTGAGCCGGTGCAGCGGCGGGGCGAAGAAGTAGTTCAGCAGCAGCGAGCCGATGGCGGCGGACGCGAGGGCCGGCCAGAGGCCGCCGAGCAGCGCGGACGCCACCGTCAGCGCCAGGAACAGCAGCATGTCGTTGGCGAGGCCGGGGTCGGCGTCGATGTGCGTGAGCAGGAGGCACAGCAGGACCGGGCAGAGCGCTCCGACGAGCCATCCGGCCACGATGCGGGGCCGGCCGAGGCGGGCGGCCGAGCGGACCACGGGCAGTCCGCGCCCCTTGGCGACCTCCTCGTGGGTGACGATGTGGACGTCCAGGTCGGGACCCGAGTCGCGGGCGACGGTGGCGCCGACCCCGGGACCGAGGACGTACTGCCAGGCCTTGCGGCGGCTGGAGCCGAGGACGATCTGGGTGGCGTTGACCCCGCGGGCGAAGGCGAGGAGGTCCGCGGGGATGTTGTCCCCGATCACATGGTGAAACGTTCCGCCAAGGTCTTCGACCAGGGTCCGCTGGACCGCGAGTTCCTTCGGGGAGGCCGAGGTCAGACCGTCGCTGCGGGCGATGTAGACGGCGAGGATCTCGCTGCCGGAGCCCTTCGCCGCCATCCGGGAGGCGCGGCGGATCAGCGTGCGGCCCTCGGGCCCGCCGGTGAGCCCGACGACGATCCGCTCGCGCGCCTGCCAGGTGGAGCGGATGTCGTGCTCGCCCCGGTACTGCTGGAGGTACTCGTCGGCCCGGTCGGCCACCCACAGCAGCGCGAGCTCGCGCAGCGCGGTGAGGTTGCCCGGGCGGAAGTAGTTGGACAGGGCCGCGTCGACCTTGTCGGGCTTGTATATGTTCCCGTGCGCCATCCGTCGGCGCAGGGCCTGCGGGGACATGTCGACGAGCTCGACCTGGTCGGCCCGCCGCACCACCTCGTCCGGTACGGTCTCCCGCTGCCGGACGCCCGTGATCGACTCGACGACGTCCCCGAGGGACTCCAGGTGCTGGATGTTCACCGTGGACACGACGTCGATGCCGGCCCGCAGGAGTTCCTCGACGTCCTGCCAGCGCTTGGCGTTGCGGGAGCCGGGCACGTTGGTGTGGGCCAGCTCGTCGACCAGCGCCACGGCGGGACGGCGGGCGAGCAGCGCGTCCACGTCCATCTCCGTGAAGGCGGCGCCGCGGTGGACGAGATCCCTGCGCGGGACCTGTTCGAGGCCGTGCAGCATGACCTCGGTGCGCGGTCGCCCGTGGTGTTCGACGAAGCCGACGACGCAGTCGCCGCCCCGTTCCACCCGGCGGTGGCCCTCCGAGAGCATGGCGTACGTCTTGCCCACGCCGGGCGCCGCGCCGAGATAGATCCTTAGCCTGCCGCGTCCCATGCGCCCATTCTCGGGGACGGGCACGAGGTTCACGCACCGATGGGCCGCCGTCCACCCATCCCTGACGCATCCCTGACGCGAACGCGCCCCTCCGCACGGCCCCGCCACGGCCCGCGGCGACGCACGCCATCGGGCGGGCGCGCCACCGGCAAACACGCGCGGGCGGGCCCGCCCCCGGAGGAGCGCGACCCGCCCGTCGTCAACGGACTGCTCGTGCGGTCAGCGGACCTCGGTGATCTCCGGGCCGCGCTCCAGCTGGCCCATGCCGCCGGAGAAGCGGGAGCCCTCCTGGTCCTCGGCCGTCTGCACGCCGTCCGGCACCATCTGGGCGTCGTTCGGCAGCTTCAGGACGATGGGGTCGCGGGGGGCCATCGGGCCGTCGCCGCGCAGGACGACGGTGTCCCGGAAGATCTGCTCCAGCACGCCTGCCGACTCGGGGCGCACCGCGCCCTGGCCGGAAATGACACCGCGCAGGAACCAGCGGGGACCGTCGACGCCGATGAAGCGCACCAGCTGGGCGCCGGTCTGTCCGTCCGGCAGGGGCACGGGCACCTGGGCCCGCAGTTCCCAGCCGAGGGGGCCCTCGACCTCGTCGATGATGCCGCCCTGCTGGGTGATGCCCGTGGCGATCTCGTCGCGGACCTCGCCCCAGATGCCCTCCTTCTTGGGGGCGGCGAAGGCCTGCAGCTGCACCGCGCTGTCCCCGAGGACGACGGTGGCGGCCACGATCGCGTCACCGGCGACCTCGACGCGCAGTTCCATGCCCTCGACACCGGGCACGAGGATGCCGCCCAGGTCGACGCGGCCGTCGGTCGGGTCGCCGAGCACCTCGGCGACGTCCCACGGGCCGTCGGGCCGGGGGGCCGGGGGCAGGTTCATCCTGCGCGGCTTGGCGGTACCGAGCTCGCCCGCGTCGTCGTCCGGCTCATCGGCGCGCACGCCGTCGACCTGCTCGGCCGCGCCGCCGTCCTTGACGGAGTCGTTCTTCTTGCGACGTCCGAACACGTCACTGTCCTTCCCGGTCGGTTACGACCGAAGCGTAGCCATTCCCACCCTGCTGACCAGCGCCGGATCCGGCCACGGCCGCATGACCGCCGGTGGAGCCGAAACCCCCGTCGGCCCGGGCCGAGCCGGGAAGCTCCTCCACCTCGTGGAAGCGCACCTTCTCGACCCGCTGGACAACCAGCTGGGCAATGCGGTCGAAACGCTCGAACCTGACGCTCTCGCGAGGGTCGAGATTGACCACGATCACCTTGATTTCCCCACGGTACCCGGCATCCACCGTCCCCGGGGCATTCACGAGCGCGAGCCCGCAGCGTGCGGCCAGGCCGGAGCGGGGATGGACGAACGCGGCGTACCCGTCGGGCAGGGCGATGGAGACGCCGGTGGGCAGCACGGTCCGCTCGCCGGGCTCGAGTTCCGCGGCCACGGTGGTGACCAGGTCGCAGCCGGCGTCACCGGGGTGACCGTAGGCGGGCAGGGGCACCTCGGGGTCGACGCGACGGATCAGCACGTCGACGTCATGGCGGGGCGCATGGGTGTTCTGGGACATCAGGGGTTCACCTCGAAGGCGCGTGTGCGCCTGACCTGGTCCGGGTCGGCCATCGCCGCCCGGATCTCCTCGGGCCGACCGTTGTCGATGAAGTGGTCGACCTTCACTTCGATGAAGAGGGCGTCCGCGCGGACCGCGATCGGGCCCTGCGGGCCGCCGATGCGACCCACGGCCGTGGAGTAGATCTTCCGCCCGGCCACGGCGGTGACCTCCGCCTCCAGGTACAGCACGGTGTCCACGGGGACGGGCCGCAGGAAGTCGGTCTCCAACCGGCCGGTGACGGCTATGAGCCGCAGCAGCCAGTTCAGGGAGCCCAGCGTCTCGTCGAGCGCGGTGGCCAGTACGCCGCCGTGGGCGAGGCCGGGTGCGCCCTGATGAGCGGTACGGACGGTGAACTCGGCGGTGACGCGCACGCCCTCGCCGGCGCGGGCCTCCAGGTGGAGGCCGTGCGGCTGTCCGCCGCCGCAGCCGAAACAGTGTTCGTAGTGCGCGCCGAGGAGTTCACCGGGTGCCGGCGCGTCGGGGTGCCGGACCGGTGCGGCGGCATCCGCCGGGGGCGTCAACGCTGTGTTTCGTCCACTCACAGCCGCAGACCTTACCCGCGCGGCTACCCGCCGGTCGCCTCGTGGCAGGCTTGCCCGTATGCAGCTCTCCTCCGCGCACCACGACGAACGCCTGTCCGCCCCCCGCTCCTGGTGGGGCATCGTCGTGCTGGCGGGCATCGCGTGCGCGCTGATGCTCTTCCCGCTCGGGACGACGCCGCTGCTCGCGGGTCTGATCGGCGGTTCGGCGCTGACGGGGCTGCTGGTGAGCTCGTACGGCTCCGCGCGCGTGCGCGTGGTGAACGGTTCGCTGGCGGCGGGCGACGCCCGGATCCCGGTGACGGCCCTGGGCGAGCCCGAGGTCCTGGACGCGGAGGAGGCCCGTGCCTGGCGCACGTACAAGGCCGACACCCGCGCGTTCATGCTGATGCGCAGTTACGTACCCACGGCGGTCCGCGTCGAGGTGACGGACCCGACGGACCCGACCCCGTACGTCTACGTCTCCACCCGCGAGCCGCAGGCCCTGTCGGCGGCGATCCGCGCGGCGAAGGGCGGCCCCGCCGGGGCCTGAGGGAACTGGCCGGCGCCCTTCGGGGGCCGGCCTCAGTCGTCGCCGCGTGTCGGGCGGCCTTCGAGGGCGATCCTGGCAGCCTCGGGAAGGGGCTCAGAGGGCCGCTCCAGGGGCGGCAGGGCCGTGAGGGCACTCCAGGGCACGGCGCGGCCGCGCAGGTCCGCACGCACCTTCTCGGCGAGTTTCCTGGTGTCCTTGCGGTTCATGACGGCGCCGACGGCCGCTCCGACCATGAAGGGCATCAGGTTCGGCAGGTTGCGGAACATCCGCTTCATGATCTGTTGGCGCAGTTCGCGCTTCATCTGACCGCCCAGCGCCACGTTGAGCGTCGTCGGCTTGGTCAGGTCGACCCCGCGTTCCTCCGTCCAAGACGTGAGGTAGGCGAGGCTGCGGTCCTTCACGTTCCCCGGCGGGCGGAGTCCGTAGACCTCGTGGAGTTCGGCGACGAGCTTCAGCTCGATCACCGCCACGCCGGTGATCTCCGCGGCCAGTTCCGCCGGCATGGCGGGCGGAACCGGCAGCATCGCCGCGGCCCCGATGCCCGCGCCCACCGTGGACGTGGCGTTGGCGGCCCCGGCGATCAGCTTGTCGGCAAGCTGATCGGGACCCAGGCCCGGGAACTGCGCGCGCAACGTCGCGAGGTCCCGTACCGGAACGCGCGGTGCGTTCTCGATGACGCGGTCGCTGATGTACAGGGCGACGGCCTTCGCGCTCTCGCCGCCCTTGCGCACACCGTTCTTGACGGCTTGCACCGGACGCACCCCGGACAGACGCCGGGGCTTGTCGTCGACGTCCGTGTCCGACGGCACCGCGGGGGCGGTGTCGCTGGGCACGGCAGTCCTCTCGATGGCCGAGCCGCCGGAGGCCCCAGGACCCGTTACCGGGTCCGTGGCTGCCGCCTGCGTCTCCGCCTGACCACCGGATTTACGAAAGCGTCGCTTCCGAAATGGCGTCGAGCCCGTCACGGCCGAGGCCTCAGTCGCAGTCGCGGCAGATCGGCTGACCGTTCTTCTCGCGCGCCAGCTGGCTGCGGTGGTGCACCAGGAAGCAGCTCATGCAGGTGAACTCATCGGCCTGCTTGGGAAGGACCCGGACGGCCAGTTCCTCGTTGGAAAGGTCCGCGCCGGGCAGTTCGAGGCTCTCGGCCCCGTCGAAGTCGTCGACGTCGACGCTGGACGAGGACTTCTCGCTGCGCCGGGCCTTCAGCTCCTCGATGCTGTCGTTGTCGACGTCATCGTCGGTCTTGCGTGGGGTGTCGTAGTCCGTTGCCATTTTTTCGCTCTCCCCCTCTGGGATTTAGCGGTGTCTCAGCGCACGTAACGCGCGAGAGGCCGGACTTGTGCCCGACCTGAGGCGGAGATTTTGCCTCACATCAAGGTCTGTTACTCAATCGACACCCAGCCGCACGCCCGAAGGGCTTGTAGCTGGGATGACGACCGGGACCGTACACGGTCCGGGGGGCGTCTTGCACAAACGCCACCCCGTGTATTTCCCGCCATCAGGGGGGCCGGAAACCCGGACTTCCCGGGCTTTCCGGCCGCCCATGGGTCACCGAACGCACATGACCCGACACTCGACAATGTGATCGATCACACAACTACCATCCATCATCCCTCCAGGCCGTTCCGCTCACAGCGAACGCGACCCCGAGTGGATCAAAGGGGCAACGTGACACGCATCACCAGGCCACCACCCTCGCGGGGCGTCGCCTGGATGCGGCCGCCGTGGGCGCGGGCCACGGAGCGCGCGATCGACAGACCGAGCCCCACACCCTTGTCGCTGCCCGTTCGCTCCGTACGCAGCCGCCTGAAGGGCTCGAAGAGGTTGTCCACCTCGTACGCGGGAACAACGGGACCCGTGTTCGATACGAGGAGCACCGCCCGGCCGTGCTGGGCCTCGGTCGTGACCTCCACCCAGCCGCCCTCCGGGACGTTGTACCGGACGGCGTTCTGCACCAGGTTGAGGGCGATCCGCTCCAGCAGGACGCCGTTGCCCTGGACCACGGCCAACGCGCGCTCGCCGCGGATCTCCACGCCCTTCGCCTGGGCCTCCCCGCGCGCCTGGTCGATGGCGCGCGAGGCGACCTCCGCCAGGTCCACGGGCTTGCGCTCGACGATCTGGTTCTCGCTGCGGGCCAACAGCAGCAGGCCCTCGACCAGCTGCTCACTGCGCTCATTGGTGGCCAGCAGCGTCTTGCCCAGCTGTTGGAGCTCCACCGGCGCCCCGGGATCGGAGAGGTGCACCTCCAGCAGCGTCCGGTTGATGGCCAGTGGGGTCCTCAGCTCGTGCGAGGCGTTGGCCACGAAGCGCTGCTGCGCCGTGAAGGCCCGTTCCAGGCGGTCGAGCATCTCGTCGAAGGTGTCGGCGAGCTCCTTCAGCTCGTCGTCCGGCCCGTCCAGCTCGATCCGCCGGGTCAGGTCGGACCCGACGACCCGACGGGCGGTACGGGTGATCTTGCCCAGCGGCGAGAGCACCCGGCCGGCCATCGCGTAGCCGAAGGCGAAGGCGATGATGCTCAGACCGAGCAGGGCCATCAGCGACCGGCTCAGGAGGTCGTCCAGCGCGTGCCGGCGCTGTTCGAGGATGCACTTGCCGATGGCGGCGTTGAACTGGTCGAAGGACTGGTCGATGCCCACCACACCCGGGCAGGTGCTGCTGGAGACCTCGACCTTCTGCCCGCCGACGATCTTGAACGGGAGCGCGTTGCCCTCCCGAAGGGCCTGCGCGGCCAGCAGGTAGATGATCGACAGCAGCAGGATGCCCGCGATCAGGAACATGCCGCCGTACAGCAGCGTGAGGCGTATCCGGATGGTCGGGCGCAGCCACGGGAAGGGACCCTCGGGCTGGCCGGGGTCCCAGGTCGGTTTCGGTGGCGCCGCCGGTGGCGCCGGGGTCGCTGCCACCCGCGTCAGATCCGGTATCCCGAACCGGGGACGGTCACGATGACCGGCGGCTCGCCGAGCTTGCGGCGCAGGGTCATCACGGTCACCCGGACCACGTTGGTGAAGGGGTCGGTGTTCTCGTCCCAGGCCTTCTCCAGGAGCTGCTCGGCGGACACCACGGTCCCCTCGCTGCGCATGAGGACCTCCAGCACCGCGAACTCCTTGGGCGCCAGCTGCACCTCCCGGCCGTCGCGGAACACCTCGCGCCGGTTCGGGTCGAGCTTGATCCCGGCCCGCTCCAGCACGGGCGGCAGGGCGACCGTCGTACGCCGCCCGAGGGCGCGCACGCGGGCGGTCAGCTCGGTGAAGGCGAAGGGCTTGGGCAGGTAGTCGTCGGCGCCCAGCTCCAGTCCCTCGACCCGGTCGCTGACGTCGCCGGAGGCGGTCAGCATGAGCACCCGGGTGGGCATGCCCAGCTCGACGATCTTGCGGCAGACGTCGTCGCCGTGCACCAGCGGAAGGTCCCGGTCGAGCACGACGACGTCGTAGTCGTTCACCCCGACGCGCTCCAGGGCGGCGGCGCCGTCGTACACGACGTCCACGGCCATGGCCTCCCGGCGCAGGCCGGTGGCCACCGCATCGGCGAGCAGTTGCTCGTCCTCGACGACGAGTACGCGCACGTCGTTTCCTTCCTTCGAGCCCGGCTGGGCACACGTGTATGGCCCGCCCATCCTGCCGGTTTCATCCGTAAACCGGCTGTAAGGCGGCCTTGCGGGGGCGCGCGCGGGCGGAGTGGACGTGAGGATTCCCTCGTCTTACGAGGTTTCTGCGCCCAGGGTGCCGGGGAGGACCTCACCACACCCCAACCATTCCTTGACGGCGGATTGACACGCGCTCATCCGTCGCCGGCCCACGAAGAGGGGGCGCACCCATCATGGACGCATTCAGCGCGGGTCTCCTGCAGCGCATCAGGAACACCCAGTCGGACCTCAGCAAGGCCCGGGAGACGGGCGACGACCACCTCGCGGACGTGGAACAGGCCGAACTGGAAGATCTCCAGCGGCTCGCGGCGGAGCACGGCGTCTCCGTCACGGCGGCCTGACCCCCGCGGCACCCCGACACCCCGGGGCACCCGCCCCACGGACCAAGGAACCCCGCACCACTTCAGTACGCACCATCGAGAGCCGCGGTACCGCACCACCTCGTGACCCAGAGCTTCCGGCCCCGGCCGCCGCGTTCGGCGACCGGGGCCGACTCGTTCCCCGGTCGCGTGCGGGGCCGTCCGTCGTACGGGGCGTCAGTCGTGCCAGGCCCCGGCCTCCTCCAGCAGCGGCTGGAGCGAGGCGAAGACGGCCGGCGTGGCCACCAGCGCCAGTTCCCCGGAGGCCCGTTCGCCCGGCCGGCCGCCGCTGAGGGCGCCCGCCTCGCGGGCGATCAGGTCGCCCGCCGCCAGGTCCCAGGGGTTCAACCCGCGCTCGTAGTGCCCGTCCAGGCGTCCGGCGGCCACGTCGCACAGGTCCAGGGCCGCCGAGCCGCCCCGGCGGATGTCGCGCACGCGCGGGATGATCCGCGCCGCGACCTCGGCCTGGTGGGCCCGCCGGGTCTGGACGTAGCCGAAGCCGGTCCCGATCAGCGCCTGGTCCAGCGGCGCGTCCGCCCGGCAGGCCAGCCGGGCGGTGCCCAGCCGTGCGCCGCCGCCGAGGACGGCCTGGAACGTCTCCCCGCGCATCGGCGCCTCCACGACGCCCACCACGGTCTCGCCCCGGTACTCGGCCGCGATGGACACGCCCCAGCTGGGCAGCCCGTAGAGGTAGTTCACGGTGCCGTCGAGGGGGTCGATGACCCAGCGCACCCCGCTGGTGCCGGGGCTGTCGGCGCCCTCCTCGCCCAGCAGCCCGTCCGCGGGCCTGCGCTCCGCGAGGATGCCGGTGATCAACTTCTCGGCCGCGATGTCCATCTCGGTCACCACGTCGATCGGACTGCTCTTGGTGGCGGCCACCGACAGGTCGGCCGGGCGGCCGTCCCGCAGGAGTGCCCCGGCCCGCCGGGCGGCCTCCAGGCCCACGTCGAGCAGTTCGGCCTTGAGCTCTTCGGAAATCAACGTTTCTCCCCTGAGTCGTCTACGCGTAAGGGCTGTCGGCGCCCGCGGCCGCCGGCCGCGGTGCCCGCGCGGGGCAGCAGCCCACGGCGCACAGGTCGTGGCCGGCTCCCAGCAGGCCGAGCGCGCACCGCTCGACGCTCTCGCCGCGTTCGCCGGCGGCCCGTTCCAGCAGGAGGTCGCGCACCGCCGCGGCGAACCTCGGGTCGGCGCCGACCGTGGCCGAGCGGGCGACCGGCAGGCCGAGTTCGGCCGCCTTCGCCGTCGCCTCGGTGTCGAGGTCGTACAGGACCTCCATGTGGTCCGACACGAAGCCGATCGGCACCATCACGGCCGCCGGGGCGCCCGCGCCGTGCAGCACTTCCAGGTGGTCGCAGATGTCCGGCTCCAGCCAGGGGATGTGCGGGGCGCCGCTGCGGGACTGGTAGACCAGCTCCCAGGGCAGTTCGAGGCCCGTCTCCGCCCGCACGGCGTCCGCGATCACCTTCGCGACGTCCAGGTGCTGCTTGACGTAGGCCCCGCCCCCGCCGTGCTCCGCGGTCGGGCCGGAGGCGTCGGCCGCCGCGGTGGGGATGGAGTGCGTGGTGAAGACGAGGTGGGCCCCGTCGCGCACCTCGGCCGGCAGCCCGGCCAGCGAGGTGAGCACCCCGTCGATCATCGGCTGGACGAAGCCGGGGTGGTTGAAGTAGTGCCGCAGCTTGTCCACCCGGGGCAGTTCGCCCACGCCCTCGTCGGCCAGCGCGGCCAGGGCGTCGGCCAGGTTCTCCCGGTACTGCCGGCAGCCCGAGTACGAGGCGTACGCACTGGTCGTGAGGACCGCGATGCGGCGACGGCCGTCGGCGGCCATCTCCCGCAGCACGTCGGTCAGGTACGGCGCCCAGTTGCGGTTGCCCCAGTACACCGGGAGGTCCAGCCCGTGCTCGGCGAAGTCCTTGCGCAGGGCGTCCAGCAGTTCGCGGTTCTGCCCGTTGATGGGGCTGACCCCGCCGAAGCCGAAGTAGTGCTGCCCGACCTCCTTCAGCCGCTCGCGCGGGATGCCGCGCCCGCGCGTGACGTTCTCCAGGAACGGCACGACGTCGTCGGGTCCCTCGGGGCCGCCGAAGGACAGCAGCAGGAGGGCGTCATAGGGGGCGGCGAGGCCTTCGGCCACGGGCGCTTCGGGGGCACGGAGCTGGTCTGACATGCCTCGAATCCTGCCACCACGCCTTCGCCGACGAGAAGCTGCCGCGTCCGCATCTCGGACGCGGCGCAGGTAAGGTGACCCTAAGTCGCATCGAGTCGAGCCCGTCCCGGTCTCCGGTCCGAGGGCGGTCCCCGTGCGGGCCCCGCGCCGCCGCCCGTAACCTGTAGGGGCGAATGACGTCCCTTACGGAGATCCCTTGCCCAGTCCCTACCGCGCGATCTTCGCTGCCCCCGGCACCAAAGGGTTCAGCATCGCGGGCCTCATAGGCCGCCTACCGCTCTCCATGGTGGGCGTCGGCATCCTCACCATGATCTCCGAGATCACCGGTCGCTACGCGATGGCCAGTGCGCTGACCGGCGCGCTCGCCCTCTCGGCCGCCGTCCTCGGCCCCCAGATATCCCGCCTCGTGGACCAGTACGGGCAGCGCCGCGTACTGCGCCCCGCGACGCTGATCTCCGTACTGGCCGTTGCCGTCATGCTGCTGGCCGCCGCCAACGGTTGGCCGGACTGGACCCTGTTCGTGTGCGCCGTCGTCGCGGGCTGCGTCCCCAGCGTCGGCTCGATGGTCCGCGCCCGATGGACCACGATCTACCGGGACTCCCCGCGCGAGCTGCACACCGCGTACTCCTTCGAATCCGTGGTCGACGAGGTCTGCTTCATCTTCGGCCCGATCGTCGCCATCGGGCTGTCCACCACCTGGTTCCCCGAGGCCGGCCCCCTGATCGCCGCCGTCTGCCTGCTCGTCGGCGTGTGGCTGCTCACCGCGCAGCGGGACACCGAGCCCGAGCCGCACCCGCGCGGCGAGCACACCGACCGCGCCTCGGCCCTGCGCTCCCCCGGCCTCCAGGTGCTGACGGCCACGTTCGTGGCCACCGGAGCGATCTTCGGCTCCATCGACGTCTCGACCCTGGCCTTCGCCGAGGAGCAGGGCAGCAAGTCCTCGGCCAGCCTGATCCTGGCCGTCTGGGCCCTCGGCTCCTGCCTCGCCGGAATCGTGTTCGGCCTGCTCCATCTCAAGGGGCGGACCGAAGTGCGCTGGGTACTGGGCGTATGTGCGATGGCCGTGAGTATGATCCCCCTCCTACTGGCCGGGAACCTTCCGTTTCTGGCCGCGGCGCTCTTCGTCTCGGGCCTCGCCATCGCACCCACGATGATCACCACGATGGCCCTGATCGAGGCGCACGTACCACGCGCGAAGCTCACCGAGGGCATGACCTGGATCAGCACCGGGCTCGCGGTCGGCGTCGCCGTCGGCTCGTCGGTGACCGGTCTGGTCATCGACGCGGCCGGCGCGCAGCGGGGGTACGTCGTCTCCATCGCGGCGGGAACGGCCGCGGCGGCGGTGGCGTTCGCGGGTTACCGCCGGCTGACCAGGCCGGCGCAAGGGGAGGAGCCCTCTAGCGATGGCGCAGACACCGACAGTGCGGACGGCGGGGAAGAGCGGGCCGGCCGAGTGGCGTAACTGGGCGGGCAACGTCCGGGCCAGACCCACCCGCGTGGTGACGCCGGCCTCGGTCGGGGAGCTCCAGGAGGCGGTCCGTCGGGCCGCCGAGGAGGGGCTGCGGGTCAAGGCGGTCGGCACCGGCCACTCCTTCACGGCGGCGGCCGCGACCGACGGCGTCCTCGTGCGCCCGCAGGCGCTGGCCGGCGTCAAGGAGGTCGACCGGGCGGCCGGCACGGTCACGGTGGCGGCCGGCACGGTACTGAAGGACCTCAACCTGGCCCTCGCGGCGCAGGGCCTGTCGCTCACCAACATGGGCGACATCATGGAGCAGACGGTCTCCGGCGCCACCAGCACCGGCACGCACGGCACCGGCCGCGACTCCGCCTCCATCGCCGCGCAGATCCGCGCCCTGGAGCTGGTCACCGCCGACGGCAGGTTGCTGCACTGCTCCGACAAGGAGAACCCCGAGGTCTTCGCGGCCGCCAGGCTCGGCATCGGCGCGCTCGGCATCGTCACCTCGCTGACCTTCGCCGTGGAGCCGCTCTTCTTCCTGACCGCCCGTGAGGAGCCCATGGGCTTCGACCGGGTGACCGCCGAGTTCGACGAGCACGTCGCCGAGAACGAGCACTTCGAGTTCTACTGGTTCCCGCACACCGGCAACTGCAACACCAAGCGGAACAACCGCAGCCAGGGCCCCGCGGCCCCGCCCGGACCGGTCAGCGCCTGGATCGAGGACGAGCTGCTGTCCAACGGCGTCTTCCAGGCCGTCAACTCCCTCGGACGCGCCGTCCCCGCGGCCATCCCCGGCATCGCCAAGGTGGCCAGCCGCGCCCTCTCCGCCCGCACCTACACGGACATCCCGTACAAGGTGTTCACCAGTCCGCGCCGGGTGCGGTTCGTGGAGATGGAGTACGCGCTGCCGCGCGAGAACGCGATGGCCGCGCTGCGCGAGTTGAAGGCCACGGTCGAGCGTTCCGGGCTGCGGATCAGCTTCCCCGTGGAGGTGCGCACGGCTCCGGCGGACGACATCACCCTGTCGACGGCCTCCGGGCGCGAGACCGCCTACATCGCCGTTCACATGTACCGGGGCACCCCGTACCGGGCCTACTTCACGGCGGCCGAGCGGATCTTCACCGAGTACGGCGGGCGGCCGCACTGGGGCAAGGTGCACACCCGGGACGCGGAGTACCTCGCCGGGGTCTACCCGCGCTTCGGGGAGTTCGCCGCGCTGCGCGACCGGCTCGACCCGGACCGGCTGTTCGGCAACGACTACCTGCGGCGCGTGCTGGGAGCCTGACCGGATCGGCCGACGGGCGGTCAGGAGCCGCTCGGCGCCCCGGCCCCCCGTCCGGAATCGGCTCCGCCCGTGCCGCCGCCGGGCGTCGGCGTCGGGGCGACCGACGAGGACGGCTTGCCGCTCGGCGTGACCGGCGGGGACGGGGACGCCGGCGGCGACGGGGTCCCGGAGGGGGATGTGCCGGGGGCGGGGCTGCCGCTCCCGTCGCCGTCCGGGAGGGAGGGGCTCGGGGAGCTCCCGGGCCCGGGGGTCGGCCCGTCCCCGGTGCCCTTCCCGTCGTCGGCACCCTTGCCGCTCTTGCCGTCGTCGCCGTGCCCGCCCCGCTCGCCGCCCTTCTCCCCCGCGCCCGGCCCGGTCCCGGGCGGGGCGGGGCGGTGGTCGGCGGCCTTGCGGGTGCCGGCGGACCAGAGCGTGTCGCCGCCCCTGCTCACGGAGGTGCCGGCGACGGCCTCGTACGTCCCGAGTCCGCCGATGGCGACGGCGAAGGCGGCCGCCGATGCCGCCGCCGTGCGCTTCCAGCCCCGTACGCGGGTGCCGTGCACGGTGGCGTCGCCGAACTCCCCCGACGGCCCGGCGGCGGCCGGCGGCACCGTCGTCCCGGTGTCCGGCCCCTGCCGCGGCGGGACCTGACGGACCCTGGGCCGGGCGCCCTCGCGCAACTGGTCGCCGGTGCGCCGGAAGACGTGCTGGATGACGGGCCCGCCCGCGGTGGCGACCACGCTGACCACGCCGGCGCCGACGATGGTCCCGTAGACGCCGAGCTGCGAGGCGAGCAGCGCCGCCCCGACCGTGGCGAGCGAGGTCCCCGCGATCTGGGCGACGCTCAGATCGAGCTTCTTGCCCTCGTCCGCCCGCTCCGGTCCGGTTTCCGCTGCCGCCTTCTGACCCATCGCCATCCCCTGTGTGTCACGCCTCTCGCGCTCGTCGTCCGTCAGCAGTTACTGACACCTGAGCGAAAGGGAAAGTTCCATTTCTGGGGATTCTGTGAAGCACAACACCCGAAATCGGGCGCGCCCGCAGGTCGGCCCGGATTCGGACCCGATTTCGGGCAGCCCAACTCCCGCCGCCCGGGACAACTTCGGCGGCGCGGCGGTCCACCCAGGTGGCCCGAATGGAGTACTGTGGCGAGCCCTGGGGCCGTCCTTCCTTACGGATGTCCGGGCTCGGGAGAGGGAGCCGACTAATGAAGAAACGGCACTCAAGACCGGTGATGCCGCGGTATTGCACGGGTTCCTGCTGCGCACAGTAATCAATCGGTCACTGTGCGTGCCCAACAGGTAACCGTGCCATAACGTCGATCAAGGGCGCTTGCCCGACACGCCGGTTTAACACGGCAAGGTTGTGGCAGGCTGCACCCGGGCAGGCCACACTCGACTAGCGGAAGCAGCGACGCACGTGACGTCGGCAGGCACCACCCGGGAGGTCCCCATGCCCGAACTGCGTGTCGTGGCCGTCTCAAATGACGGCACACGACTGGTGCTCAAGGCTGCGGACAGCACGGAGTACACGCTTCCGATCGATGAGCGGCTGCGGGCTGCCGTGCGCAATGACCGCGCGCGCCTGAACCAGATCGAGATCGAGGTGGAGAGCCACCTCCGCCCCCGAGACATCCAGGCCCGCATACGAGCCGGTGCCTCCGCGGAGGAGGTCGCCCAGCTCGCCGGCATCCCCGTCGACCGGGTCCGCCGCTTCGAGGGTCCCGTACTCGCCGAGCGCGCCTTCATGGCGGAGCGCGCCCGCAAGACGCCCGTCCGCCGCCCCGGCGAGAACACCGGACCTCAACTCGGCGAGGCCGTACAGGAACGACTCACCCTGCGCGGGGCCGACAAGGAATCCGTGCAATGGGACTCCTGGCGCCGCGACGACGGCACGTGGGAGGTCCTCCTCGTCTACCGGGTGGCCACCGAGATGCACTCGGCGAGCTGGACGTACGACCCGCCGCGCCGGCTGGTCGTGGCCGTCGACGACGAGGCCCGTTCCCTGATCGGCGAGTCGGACGACCTGCCGGCGACGCCGGAGCCGAGCTTCCCGTTCGTGCCGCGGATCGCCCGACTGCCGCGGGACCGGCCGCTGGACCGGGCCCTGGACCGCCAGTTGGAACGGCCCGACACCCGGACCCCTCCTCCGCCGGAGCCCGAGGAGGAACGGGACACGCTGACCAGCCTGCTGGAAGCCGTCCCGAGTTTCCGCGGCGACATGGTCGTCCCGGAGCGCCCCGAGGCCCCCGTCGAGGAGATCGAGGCGGAGGAGCCGCCGGCCCCGGCGGCGTCGGCGGGCGCCGGTTCGGCGTACGCGGACGTGCTGATGCCGCGCACGGTGGCGGGCCACCGCGACCGGCTCACCGGTACGACGGACCGCCAGGCCGAGGCCGACGGCGTCCGGCCGGGCCGCCGCGCGGCGGTCCCCAGCTGGGACGAGATCGTCTTCGGGACCCGGCGCAAGAAGCAGGAGTAGCGCGGCCCGTGCCGTGGCGCCGCCCGCCCGGCGACGTCACGGCACGACCGCCCTTCGTTCCCACCGGCCTCGCCCCACCGGCCGGCGCACCGGTCTACTGCGGGTCCGGTCCCGTCGCCACGGGCCGCTCCGGGTCCGAGGACCACTGCGACCAACTGCCCGCGTACAGGGCCGCCGGGATTCCGGCCACCTCCAGGGCCAGCACCTCGTGCGCCCCGGAGACCCCCGAGCCGCAGTACACGCCCACCGGCGTGTCCCCGGTGGCGCCCAGCTCCGCGAACCGCGCGCGCAGGGCCCCTGCCGGCAGGAACCGGCCGTCGTCCGTCACATTTTCCGTGGTCGGGGCGGACACCGCGCCCGGGATGTGACCGCCGATCCGGTCGATCGGTTCGACCTCGCCGCGATAGCGCTCCCCGGCCCGCGCGTCCAGGAGGAGTCCCTCCCGGGCCAGGGCGGCCGCGCCGTCCGCGTCCAGCAGACCCAGGGCCCCCGGGTTTGGCTTGAAATCGCCTTCCGCGGGGTTCGGCGTGTCGGAGGTCACCGCTCCGCCCGCCGCGGTCCAGGCGGCCAGGCCACCGTCCAGGACGCGCACGGCCGGGTGACCCGTCCAGCGCAACAGCCACCAGGCACGGGCCGCGGCCCAGCCCTGCCCTCCGTCGTACACGACCACCGCCGTGTCGGAGCCCACGCCGGCACGGCGCATGACCGCCGCGAAGGCCTCCGGGTCCGGCAGCGGGTGGCGCCCGCCCGACCCGGGCGGACCTGCCAGTTCGCGGTCGAGGTCGACGTACACGGCGCCGGTCAGGTGGCCCGCTTCGTAGGCGGGGCGCTGGTCGGGGCCGCCCAGTTGCCAGCGGACGTCCAGGAGCACCGGCGGCCGGGGTCCGGCCAGCTCGTCCGTCAGTTCGGAGGCCGAGAGAATCGCAGTCATGGGCCCATCTTGCCCCCGCCCCGGGGGCCGCGTAACGAGCCCGACACCAGCGGGCCGCCGGGATTCGGTCATCTCTCCTCCGGGCCCGGACGACCCGGCCCGGTCGGGGCGCGCCGCGTGTCCCGGGGTGCAAGCATCGGGCGGGTACGGGGACGAGACGGAGGAGACTGCTGACATGACCGAGGCAGCGCGGGCTTCGCGGCGCCCGCCCGGCACACCCTGTTGGGTGAGCCTCATGGCGCACGGTCTCGGGAGTACCGAGGCCTTCTACGCCGACCTCTTCGGCTGGGAGTACGAGCCGGGGCCGCAGCACCTCGGCCCGTACGTCCGGGCGTTCCTCGACGGTGAAGAGGTGGCGGGCATCGGCCAGCTACCGCCGGACCGGGACCTTCCGGTCGCCTGGACCACGTACTTCGCCACCGACGACGCCGACGCCACCGCCGAGGCCATCCGGTCCTGCGGCGGCACGGTCGCGGTGGGCCCGCTGGACGCCGGGCCGGTGGAGCGGATGGCGATCTGCTCCGACCCGCTGGGCGCGATCTTCGGGATCTGGCAGGCCGCGGACCGGCCGGGAGCACGACCGTTCGGGATGCCCGGCACGCCCGTGTGGAACGAGCTGCTCACCCAGGAGAGCGTGGCGGTCGGCACGTTCTACTCGTACGTCTTCGGCCACGAGGCGGAGGAGTACAAGGGCCCCGACGCCGAGCTGTACGCCGACGGCCCCGGCGGCCTGGACTACCTGACGCTGCTGCTGGCGGGCCGGCCGGTCGCCGCCGTGCACGGGGTCGGGCGGGCGCTGCCCCGTGACCGGGGGCCGCACTGGATGACGTACTTCGAGGTGGCCGACCCGGACGGGGCCGCCGAGCGGGTGGTGGACCTGGGCGGACGGATCGTCAGCCCGGCCCGGGACCGGATCCGCGGGCGGCTGGCCACGGTGGCGGACCCGGAGGGGGCGGTGTTCTCCCTGATCCGCTCCTACGGCGAAGGCGGCCCGGCGTGAGGTGACCCCGATGCGCCGCACCGCCGGGGTCCGTCCCCGGCGGTGCGGCGCGCGGGGTGCCGTCACCGGACCATGAGCACGATCGCCGACCCCCACACGGTGAGCAGGACGTTGCCGAGGGCGTACGGAACGGTGCGGCCCAGGCCCGGGATCTGGCTGCGGGCGCGCTCGTTGACGAGGAGCTCGGGGTACGGCTCGAAGACGTGCTGTCGTAGCCGGTCCATGCGCGCTCCCCCTCGATCGGGCCGGTGCCCGATCCCTGCCCGGGGACGCGGGGCCCGGCAACGCCCGCCCGGGCCGTTCTCCCTATCGGCCGAGCGCGGAGCGCAGGGTGAGCCCGTACCGGACGCGCAGGCGGCGCAGTTCCCACACCGACAGCCCGGTCACCGACAGCGGCGGTCCGATCAGGAAGAGGAGCCGGACGGCGAGCGGGGCGTGGACGGGCGGCGCGTCGAAGACCTGGACCGCGCACATCGCCCACACCAGGGCCGGCGATATCAGCGGCGGGAGCACCTCGTGGACGTCGGCGGTGCGGAAGGTGTGGTGGACGCCGTACATCACCGAGGCCAGGCCGAAGGGCAGCGCGAACAGGTAGACGGCGCCGAACACGATGCTCAGGAGGAACCCGGCGGCGCCCATGTGGTCCGCTGTCATCAGGGTGCCCGCGGGCCCGGCCAGCAGGAGGAGCAGGACGGTTCCGAAGAGCGCCCCTAGGGCGGTGAGCGGGCCGCGCAGCCGGGCCCGGTAGAAGGCGGGGCCGGGTCGTCGGGCGCTCAGGACGAAGGTGGCCAGCGCGATCGGTACGAGGACCAGCAGCACGCCCGCGCTGAGGAAGAACTCGACGAACTTGTCCTGCAGCACCGAGCCCGCGGACCGGCTCAGCGGGTAGGAGTAGAGCAGCCATCCGGTGGCCGCGGCGCCGATGGCGGTACGGGCGACCTTGGCGGCCTCGATCTGCGGATCGATCAGCCGCCCGGTCCGCGCCGGGCGTTGCACCCGGGCGGCGAAGACGAACGGCAGCATGAGGAAGCCGACGCAGCCCGAACGGCCCTCGCTCCGCGGTCTCCTGGTACTTCGCGCGTACGTGCGCACGACATCGCCCCCCTGACGATCATGAACACCGCATCATAAGGGCCGGCCCGGGGCCGCCGGCGGCGGGATCGGATCACAGGGACGGGGCCGGTGGCGGGATGGGGATGGGTGGGGTCGGATGGGGTCGGATGGGGATGGGCCGGGCTCGTGGGGCCGGGGACACCGGAAGGTCGGCAGGGCTCCCCGCCCTGCCGACCTTCCTTCGACGGCAACCGGTTCAACGGCGACGTCGCCCCGGCCCTGCGCGAGCTGCAGGAGAGCGGGGTGGTCCGGATCCTCGACCTGACGTTCGTCAACAAGGGACCGGACGGATCCGTCGCCGTGGTGGAACTCGACGACGCCGTGGTGGACGAAGCGTTCCGGCGGCTGACCGGCGAGGGCTTCGACCTGATCAGCGACGAGGGCCTCACCCGGGTGGCCGAGCACCTGCCGGACAACTCGTCGGCGGTCGTCCTCGTCCGGGAGAACACCTGGGCGTCCCGACTCGCCACGGCGTTGCGGGAGTCCGACGGGCAGGTGGTCCTCATGGAGCGGATCCCCCGCGCCGAGGTCGTACGGGCGATCACCGCCCTGGACGAGGAGGGCTGACGACATGGTGATGCGTCGACGGATGGGACGGCCGGGCCTGCTCGGCACCATGGCCCGGACCGCGGTCGTGGCCGGCACGGCCACCGCGGTGTCGGGCCGGATGCAGCGCGCGGCCGCGGAGCGCGGCGCCGACCAGCGGACGGCCGCCGACGCCGGGGAACAGGAGCCGGTGGACCGGACGGCCGCCCAGGTACCGGTCGCCGCCCCGGCGCCGCCCGCGGTGGACCGGGTCGGTCAACTGACCCAACTGGCCGAGCTGAAGGCACAGGGCGTCCTCACCGAAGCCGAGTTCGCGGCGGAGAAGGCCCGGATCCTCAGCGGCTGAGGCCCGTCAGCCGGCTCCGTCGGCTCCGTCGGCTCGGGAGGCGCGGACGGCCGGCCGCGGGGGCGCCGGCGGCCCCGGCGCCCGCGGGGCGCCCGCCGGCCCGCCGTCCCCGCGGCCGGGGGCGGCCCGCCCCCGGGCGCGTCGGTCTCCTACGAGCGGGGTCCGGACGGGCCCCCCTCGTCCGGGGCGTGCGCCTCCAGGAACTCCAG